>NZ_AP018316.1:4874417-4904196 GCF_002368115.1 Dolichospermum compactum NIES-806
CACATTCCGCACTTGAATTCGTATTACATAAATTTCGTGTATTTTACTTGACACTCTCCGGTCTAAAGACGCGGAGATTCTATAGAGAGTTTCAGTCTATATCCCTCAGTTATCCCAGTTTCAGGCACTGCCTTAAATATTTGGGTTCTTGCCCTGATTTCCTTGGACCTGGCGGGCGAAATCATATCTGACAAGCGTAACTTTCCGAGAGTCCCTCGGTAGCTTTTTACGTCTTTAGTGACAATATAGTTGTATCAAGAATATGGATTAAAATCAATGCAGGATAAATCCTGCAACTAGCCTTCATCCCTTGTCTAAAGCACAGATGTAGCTGACTTAGGAAGCTACATCTTCAAGGGTTTTCGGCATTTCCCTTATAATTTTCACAAATAATTTTTGATATAACTACCGCTTTGACAATTTACAACAAAACTTAAAAAAAGTTGGCTCTACTGTTAACCATATTTGTGAGGATAAAATAGATTTTTTGTTCTGATTTTATATCAAAATATATTATATTAAAACTTTTGTTTATACAAAAAACTTATAGTCGAGCTAATTAATTTGACATTGCTACACACTTCATGATATATAGGTTTACTTGGAACTAATAACAAAAATCGCAACATCAATGGTCTATTGTTTGGATTTAGTCCCCAAAATGCTGGTAATATCACTCTCCTCAGTACACAAACCCCAGAAAAATTAATTAATAGCTACTCATTAACCGATCAACCTGTGTCATCGTCATTGGATATCTACTATTGTTGATATAGATATCCAAAATTTTAGCCTGTGCTAAAATCAGCATACCGGCACGACGCAGGTGATGGGAAAAATGCCATGTTTGAACGCTTCACAGAAAAAGCCATTAAGGTAATCATGCTGGCCCAAGAAGAGGCCCGCCGTTTAGGTCACAACTTTGTCGGAACTGAGCAGATCCTCTTGGGTCTGATTGGTGAAGGCACAGGAGTAGCCGCCAAGGTGCTGAAATCAATGGGAGTTAATCTCAAAGATGCTCGCATTGAAGTTGAAAAAATCATAGGACGGGGTTCTGGCTTTGTCGCCGTAGAAATTCCGTTTACGCCACGAGCAAAACGGGTTTTAGAACTATCCTTGGAAGAAGCACGCCAATTGGGGCATAACTACATTGGTACCGAGCATCTGCTGTTGGGACTGATCCGCGAAGGGGAAGGTGTCGCAGCCAGGGTGCTAGAAAACCTCGGTGTAGATTTGACCAAGGTGAGAACCCAAGTGATTCGGATGTTGGGAGAAACGGCGGAAGTTACGCCGGGTGGCCCCTCTGGTCGCACTAAAACCCCAACTCTCGATGAGTTTGGATCGAATCTGACCCAAATGGCCATAGATAACAAACTCGATCCTGTGGTGGGACGCGCCAAGGAAATCGAGCGAGTCATTCAAATTTTGGGTCGCCGGACTAAAAACAATCCAGTTTTAATTGGTGAACCAGGTGTTGGTAAAACCGCCATCGCTGAAGGTTTAGCTTCACGCATCGCCAGTAAGGATATCCCCGATATCTTGGAAGATAAGCGTGTGGTGACACTCGATATTGGTTTGCTCGTAGCGGGAACTAAATATCGCGGTGAATTTGAAGAACGTCTCAAAAAAATTATGGATGAGATCCGCTCTGCGGGTAATGTCATCCTCGTCATTGATGAAGTTCACACCTTAATTGGTGCGGGTGCAGCCGAAGGGGCGATTGATGCGGCGAACATCCTCAAGCCAGCTTTGGCGAGGGGTGAGTTGCAATGTATCGGCGCAACTACTTTGGATGAGTACCGTAAACACATTGAACGGGATGCAGCGTTGGAAAGACGCTTCCAGCCTGTAATGGTGGGTGAACCTTCTGTTGATGAAACAATAGAAATTTTATATGGTTTGCGCGATCGCTATGAAGCACACCACAAGCTGAAGATATCCGATGAAGCATTGGTGGCGGCGGCCAAGTTGTCTGATCGTTACATTAGCGATCGCTTTTTGCCAGATAAAGCCATTGACTTGATGGATGAAGCGGGTTCACGGGTGCGCTTGATTAACTCCCAACTGCCCCCAGCAGCCAAGGAATTAGACAAGGAACTACGGCAAATCTTAAAAGAAAAAGATGATGCAGTCCGTTCCCAGGACTTTGATCGGGCGGGAGAATTGCGCGATCGGGAAATGGAAATCAAAGCCGAAATCCGCACCATTGCTCAAACCAAGAATAACGGCGCTAGTGGTGACGGCGTTGAACCTGTAGTTACAGAAGAAGACATTGCTCACATTGTCGCTTCTTGGACAGGTGTACCGGTGAACAAACTTACCGAATCTGAGTCCGAGAAGTTACTGCACATGGAGGACACCTTACATCAGCGCCTCATCGGTCAAGAAGACGCTGTGAAGGCTGTTTCCAGAGCCATCCGTCGCGCTCGTGTCGGGTTAAAAAATCCGAATCGGCCGATCGCGAGTTTTGTCTTCTCAGGTCCTACTGGGGTAGGTAAAACTGAATTGGCGAAATCCTTGGCTTCCTACTTCTTCGGTTCGGAAGAAGCCATGATTCGCTTAGATATGTCCGAATACATGGAGCGTCACACCGTCAGTAAATTGATCGGTTCACCTCCTGGTTATGTCGGTTACAACGAAGGTGGTCAATTAACAGAAGCTGTCCGTCGTCGTCCCTACACTGTGGTGCTATTCGACGAAATCGAAAAAGCGCACCCCGATGTGTTCAATATGCTCTTGCAAATTTTGGAAGATGGGCGTTTAACTGACGCGAAAGGTCGCACGGTGGACTTTAAGAACACTTTGCTGATTTTGACTTCCAACATTGGTTCTAAGGTGATTGAAAAAGGTGGTAGCGGTATTGGTTTCGATTTTGCTGAAGATGCTAACGAATCTCAATACAACCGAATTCGTTCTTTAGTGAATGAGGAACTGAAGCAATACTTCCGTCCTGAGTTCTTGAACCGGTTAGATGAAATTATCGTCTTCCGTCAATTGAATAAGCTGGAAGTTACCCAAATTGCCGAAATCATGCTCAAGGAAGTCTTTGGTCGCTTGACGGAAAAAGGCATTGTCTTAGAAGTCACAGACCGCTTCAAGGATCGCTTGATCACTGAGGGTTACAGTCCTAGCTACGGTGCAAGGCCATTACGTCGGGCAATTATGCGCTTGTTGGAAGATAGTTTGGCGGAAGAAATTCTGTCTGGACGCATCAAAGACGGCGATACTGCTCTTGTTGATGTTGATGAAAATGGCATTGTTCAAGTTAGTTCTCAACAAACACGGGAGTTATCAACCCCTGGTGTTGAGTCTTAGTTAGGTTTTTGTAATTGTTAATTGCACGGTGGGGGATTTCGGTTCTCTACCGTTTTTTTTGTTTCGCGCAAAGGCGCTAAGGAGCAAAGAGGAGAAGGTTTTAAAATGAGCTATTTTTGTGTATCGGTATCAGGTAGCATTATTATTGCTGACCACTATAATAGGTAAATAAGGTACAGTGGAAAGAAAACCCACGAACGAACAAACTCAAGCGCTATACAGAATTTGTTACCGACTAACTAATGTTATTGAACCTGGATGGATATGCAAAAGTATAGAACTTGTCAGATTAGATGAACGTACAGGTAATTTATATGTACTTGCTGGAGAAGATTTAGAGTTTGAGATTAAACCAAGCGGAGACTATAAACCATCGGAGGATGAACGATGACATTAGTTAATTATCAAGCAATGACTCTAAAAGAATTACGTCATTATATTCTCACTCATAGAGAAGATATTGCAGCTTTTCATGCTTATGTAGATCGTTCCAAATCTGAAGGACGGATGATTACTATTAACCCCAATGATGAAAATTGGGAAAAACAAATTCAACAGGCCATAATCAAAGATGGAACTGAATCAATTGCATAATTTTTGCAGAGGTTTAGTAATGGTAAAAGATCAATTGAACGTGAATAATAACTGGGAATTTACAGAAATGAGGTAGGGAAAATAATGACTAATACAAAATCTGTTCGTCGTCGTCAACAAGGTAGAATTTTTCCAGAATTTACAATACCACCGGAAGAATTAGCTAGAAGGGAAGCAGAAAGAAATGCGCGTGGAGAAAAAGCGCGTGTTGTTTTTAATCGAGTTCGTCCTGAATTAATAAATGATCATTACAATTGGTTTATGGTAATTGAACCCAATAGTGCTGATTATTTTATTGATGTTGATGACAGTATTGCTGAAAAAAAAGCCCGGGAAAAATATCCTACAGGTTGGTTAGTGACTTTCAGAATTAATGAAACAGGTGCTTGTGACAGAATATGATATACTGGTAATGATTAATGGTAATCTGTAAAATGATAGAATCAACTACTCTGAAACTTGATAATTAATAATATAAGGAATAATTACTATGATTGCAAATAGTCATTTAATTTCAGGTGAAACTTTTACTTTTCAAGATGATTTAGATATTTTTAAAAGTTGTCTTTCTGATGATGAAATTAATGAAAAATATAAAAAGGGTGAGATTAGAATTGTTACAGAACAAGCGCGTTATCCACTAGATAGTATAGAAACTATGCTTGACAGTAAGAAATATATCCTTGATCCCGAATACCAACGTAGAAAAAGATGGGATAATATTCGTAAATCTCGTTTAATAGAATCATTCATAATGAATGTACCGATTCCACCAATTTTTTTATACGAGATAGACTATTCTATTTATGAGGTAATGGATGGACAACAAAGATTAACTGCTATTTATGATTTTTATAAAGGCAATTTTCTACTAGAAGGACTACAGTATTGGAGAGAACTAGATGGTAAAAACTATGCCAACTTACCAGATCAAGTTAGAAAAGGTATAGATAGACGCTATTTATCATCTATTGTTTTATTACAAGAAACAGCTAAAAGTGAAGAAGAAGCAGAAGAACTGAAAAGAATAGTTTTTGAAAGACTTAACAGTGGCGGAGAAAAGTTAACTCCTCAAGAAACAAGAAATGCTTTACAAAATGGCAAGTTTAACCAATTATGTATAAAACTTTCTCAAAATGAATATTTTCGTAAAATGTGGAATTTTCCTTTAGAAAGTGAAGGAGAAAAAAAATTACTGGAAAATGAATCTTATAAAAAAATGGAAGATGTAGAATTGGTGTTACGCTTCTTTGCTTATCGTCATATAGATAAATTAAAATCTCCAGTTGATAAGTTTTTAGATGAATATTTAAAACAAGCAAATAGTTATCCTGATGAAACAATGAACAAACTTGAAAATCTATTTAATGAAACTATTAATTTAATTTATCAAATATTAGAAAATTCAGCTTTTATTCCACCAAAAGAAGGACGTAATAGGAAAACACCATTAAAAACTATCTATGATCCAATAATGCAGGTATTTGCAAATAATATTTCTTACAAAGATGTTCTTATTGAAAACAAAGAGACTATACAAAAGAATTTATATTTAAATAAACAAGCACCATTTATACAAGAAGTAGGACGTAGAAATCTTTTTGATGGTAGCTATAATAATAAAAAAGATGTAGAAGCACGCATTCGATATTTTCAGAAATTTCTACAAAGCTATATTAAATAAACTTTGGTAGGAATTATGAATATAGAATCATTAGAAAACTTCACACGAGAAATAAATCAAATCAGAGAATATTTAAAACATATTCAATATGTAAATGATGTAGTTGCTTATTCTGTTCTAGAAACGGATAATGAACAAATTAGAAAATTACTGAATACTCTGAAAGAGCATGA
The DNA here is from genome assembly GCF_002368115.1 of Dolichospermum compactum NIES-806. Taxonomy (NCBI): domain Bacteria; kingdom Bacillati; phylum Cyanobacteriota; class Cyanophyceae; order Nostocales; family Aphanizomenonaceae; genus Dolichospermum; species Dolichospermum compactum. The sequence continues at coordinate 4,880,184 of NZ_AP018316.1, forward strand.
TAGAAGTTTTAGAACAGATAAACGAATATTTGAATATAAAGCATCTATTATTTCACTTTATGGACTGCTGGAAAAATATGTGGAAATATGGATTAAAGAATATCTTGATTCCCTATCTAATGTAGTACCTGAATATAATAAAATAGATCAGAAAATTAGAGATAATCATTTTGAGCTTTCTTTAAAATTGATTAATACTATTACCAGTAGAGAAACTGCCAAATATCAGCATCTTACAAAAGAGGAAGTGCTAAAGAAACTTAATGATTGTATAGTCAATCCTAGCAAATATCAAATTAATACAGATGCTTTTGTTCTTTTGTCAGGTAATTTAAAACATAATAAAATTGTAGAGTTATTCAACAAGTTAAATTTGAATTTGAATGATGAATTGTTAAAAAATGAAGAACTTAGAAATGAAATTGGTTTAAACCAAAATACTATTTCTAGAATAGAAAAGGATATTTTATATAATAAAATAAATGATTTGGTTGAAAGAAGAAACCAAATTGCTCACGGTTCAGAAGAAGTAGATGATATCCTCAGCATATCTGAATTAGAACCTTATATTCAATTTTTAGATAAATATTGTCAAGCTATTTTTCAGACATTATTTGAAGAACTTATCAAACAAGAATCAATACATATTTTTCAAAAAATAGAAAATGTGATTAATACTTATGGTAATAAAGTATTGGCGTTTGAACTTGAAAATTATACGATAAAAGTGGGAGATATGCTAATTGTTGAAACTAAAGAAGGTAGATTTTATAAAAAACCTATTTTAACAATTGAATTAAATAACAAATCATATCAAGAACTGACAGTTTTAGAAAAAACAAATATTGCTGTAAGCGTTGAGCCTAAGATTAAGGATAATCAAATATTTTACATAATCAAGAAATAATGCGATCGCTCCTAGTTAACGGTGAAGGTGGTGTGATCGCTCTTTGTTGGTTAATAGTGGAAGAAGTGCGATCGCTCTTAGGTAAACTATACTGGAGATGTGCAATTGTGCGAAGCGCAGTGCCAAAGGCGATAGCGAAGTGCTGACCGAAGGTATCGCTTGATCAAGTATAATCAGCTAATAACGAAAAAGGATGAAATAAAATGCAAGCCATTCTCCTCAGCAGCGAAGAAGTTGCCAAACGTGCCAAAGAATTATATGAAAATAGCATTCGTCAACAAGTAGAAACAGCAGAAAACATCGGTAAAATGATAATTATTGATATAGAAACAGGTGAATATGCTATTGATAAAACAGGCATAGAATCAGCGCATTATTTACGGAATAAAAACAGATTTGCTCGACTTTTTGGTATTCGCATTGGTTATAAAGTTGCTGCCTCCTTTAGTGGAGAAATGGAGCGTGATTATCCATGATAACTGGCATTATCAAAAATGGACGTGCAACTGTTAATGTCATATTTCGATTGCCAGAACAACCAGATTTTACAATTGAATTTGTGATTGATACAGGTTTTACAGAATTTCTTTCCTTACCTCCCGCAGCCGTGAATCTTTTGGGATTCCCTTTTGTTTATGATATGTACGCAAATTTAGCAGATAATAGCCGTGTGCTTTTACCAGTACATCAGGCTACTATTATTTGGAATGGTGAGGAAAGAGCAGTTAATGTATTAGCTACAGGAAAGCTACCATTATTAGGAACTGGTTTACTTGATGGTTATGAATTATCTATCCAATTTACAGAAGGTGGTTTAGTAACAATTCAAGAATTATAATCGCTCTTAGTTAGATGATGGTGGAGATGTGCAATTGTGCGGAACTCAGTGTCAAAGGCGATCGCAAAGCACCCCGCAGGAATCGCTGAGATAAGGTCAGTGAAAAAACAAGTTTAAGAGTTAAAAAGCGGTAGAGTATTAATTGCTTTACCATTTTTTGTTTTTTAACTTTTAATCATGAGCGGAATTAATCGTCAAATCACCCTTGACGTTAGACATATTGCCAAGCATTTACCAGGAACACCGCAAATGCAAAAACTTCTAAAAAAAGGAATTGCTGCTCATGTATTTAACGATGAAAATATCATGAATCAATTTGCTCAGTGCATAATAGAAGAAGGTGAGTTTATCGGCAATGTTCGAGATTATGAACGCTATGGAATGTTTTTTACTGAACCAATAGGTTATAGAATTAGTCCAGATGGTAGTAGTATTCCACTTTACTATGGGGGAGATAAAAATCAATGCAGAGAACCAATACCACGTCATACCCCGCACCAGACCAAGTGAAGAATAACTGGGAATTTACAGAAGTATGGATTGATCCGATGTTATCACCGACCTATATTCTGTTATTACTTTGCGACAGTGAAGAAAATTGTCAAATTTATGATCCAAAACAAGGTGAGAAGGTTGTATTTTCTAGTAATAATTATGAAGCAGCTAAGTTATGGTTACTAGAAGATGAGTATGAACCAGTTGAAGGTAGGCTTTTAGCTGCGGAATTAGTGTGAGTTAGTATATTTTTTGTTTCGCGCAGAGGCGCAAAGATGCAAAGAGGAGAAGGAGTGATATATTCGTTATAATGAGTTTTATTGAGGAGTATGGGTCATTCCTACATCTGAGCAGAAAACACAGTTATTTATTCTGTGTTGTTGGTTAACTAAACTATATTTACCCATAAACTTGGTTCGAGTTGATAAACGTACAGGTAATGTTTTTATCCTCGCGGGTGAAGAGAATATGATAGAAATATATCCTAATGGTAAATGGAGGTATGTGGTATGAGTCAGCCTAACTTCCAAGGTATGAGTACAAAAGAATTACGTGCTTATGTTTTATCTCATCGAGATGACCAAGAGGCATTTTATATTTATGTTGATAAATTGAATGATGAGGCAAATTGGGTAGAAATGCCACCATCAGAATCTGTTGATGATTTGATGAATTTTCCTGAGTTTTTGCAGCGTCTTAGTAATGGTAAAAGATTAATTGAAAGTGAAGAATAACTATTATGATTTTTACTGATGTGTTAGAAGCAATAAAAGGGATATCGAGTGCAATCAATTGATGTACCCACATCTGAAGCGATCGCTAATTTAAAGAAAAGATTGCTGATATGTGGTTATGAACAGTGGCTGGAGGAAGGATAAACTGTACTATTAAATCAAGTATAATAAACTAATCACGAAAAAGGATAAAACAAAATGCAAGCCATTCTCCTCAGCAGTGAAGAAGTCGCAAAACGTGCCAAAGAATTTCGTGGTACTTATTAGATACAGGTGATCAACTAAATATTGTCACCACCACAGCAGATGCAAAAGCTGTGAGAGCCGCTTCTTCTCGTATGTTCCCAAAACAAAAAAACGCCCACCGTAATTGGAGAGCGTTTTTTATTTAGCTAAACTTATTAACCGTTGATTGCAGGAGCGCTTAAAGCAACAGGAGCAACATCAGCAGCAGCCAAGTCTAGGGGGAAGTTGTGAGCGTTACGCTCGTGCATTACTTCCATACCTAAGTTAGCGCGGTTGATTACATCAGCCCAAGTAGCGACTACGCGACCTTGAGAATCCATGATGGATTGGTTGAAGTTGAAACCGTTCAAGTTGAACGCCATGGTGCTGATACCCAAAGCTGTGAACCAGATACCAATTACAGGCCATGCAGCTAGTAAGAAGTGCAGTTGACGGCTGTTGTTGAAGGAAGCGTATTGGAAAATCAAGCGACCGAAGTAGCCGTGAGCAGCAACGATGTTATAGGTTTCTTCTTCTTGACCGAATTTGTAACCGTAGTTTTGTGATTCGTTTTCGGTTGTTTCCTTAACTAAGGAAGAAGTAACCAAAGAACCGTGCATTGCGGAGAACAAAGAACCACCGAATACACCAGCTACACCTAACATATGGAAGGGGTGCATCAAGATGTTGTGTTCAGCTTGGAACACGATCATGAAGTTGAATGTTCCAGAGATACCTAAAGGCATACCGTCAGAGAATGAACCTTGACCGATTGGGTAGATCAAGAATACTGCGGTTGCTGCTGCTACAGGAGCAGAGAATGCTAGGCAAATCCAAGGACGCATACCTAAGCGGTAAGAAAGTTCCCATTCACGACCGAGGTAGCAGAATACGCCGATCAGGAAGTGGAATACTACCAATTGGTAAGGACCGCCGTTGTATAACCACTCGTCTAAGGAAGCAGCTTCCCAAATTGGGTAGAAGTGTAAACCGATGGCGTTAGAGGAAGGAACTACTGCACCGGAAATAATGTTGTTTCCGTAGAGTAATGAACCTGCAACTGGTTCGCGGATACCGTCAATGTCTACAGGAGGAGCAGCGATGAATGCAATTACGAAGCAAGCGATCGCAGATAGGAGGGTGGGGATCATGATTACGCCGAACCAGCCGATGTATAAACGGTTGTCGGTGCTTGTGATCCACTCACAGAAGCGGCTCCATACGTTAGCACTTTCGCGCTGTTGTAAGGTGGTTGTCATGTGTTTATAATTGCGTTTTAGTTATGTATGTTTTGGTAGGTGTTTCTACCTCATGAATTTATATTAATCCCTATGTTTCGATTTGTAAAGGGGTTTTCGGAATATTTTTTGATAAATCTAGAAATCTGGGTTGTTTTTATGGCTATAACCCAGATATGGCAAGGCTTTCTACTGTTAATATTTTTTATATACTGCAAACGGTTCATAGTTTAACCAAGTATGAAACCCCTCTCCAAACCTCTCCCCGCAACGGGGAGAGGCTTTGAACTTGTTCTTTGTATGATAAAAAAGTCCAGCTTCTAGCCGTTTTGAGTATATTTCTCCACAACAGCTAATTTTAAAGGATACAAAGGCTCAGATCCATTTAACTGCCAAATTCTGAATACCAATACAGCAGCAACAGTTAGCCATACACAAGAAAAAGATAAAATCATTCCCGCTAAAGGAACAGTTTGCCAATAAATCGCTGTCACCACTATAGCCGATAACCAAGGACCTAAAATCACCACAGGAACAGCAGCGCCTAATCTCCGTTCTACGGTAAAAATCGTATTCCAAGTATCTCCTAAAGCTAGATGTATAACAAACAGAATTAACGGCAATATCAAAAATTGGTGATTCATTTCCTGCCAAATTAACACCGAAGAAATTACCCGCAAAACCGCAATTATCATCCAAACTATGGGAAATGCTAAAGGTGGAGGAGACCATTTTGGTCTAATTACTTGATCATACGTTGTCCGAGAACGAGTATTATCTAAAAGGGAGAATATCCGGGAACGGATACTTAATAAAGCAAAAAATAATGTGGTGACTAAAGTGCTAAACCAAATAGGAAAAAAAGAATTATTATCAATCAAAATTACTAATTTTTCCATTCCCAGCAATACAAGAATCATCACTCCTATTTGCAGAATAGTTCCTAGTTTATAAACTAAAACTGCTTTGATATCTATTTCTTGTGTATCCGCTGCTGATGTATTTAGAGATTGTTGTTGATTCCCAGTTTTTACACCCATCACTGTGTTGACAAACTGTTCAAGGATACCACCATTGTTGGATTGATTCATAATTAAGAGATAGCGATTAGTTTGTAGTTAGTCATAATAAGTTATTATATGATATGTATGGAAATTTAGCAGCTAATAGCCGTGTACTTTGATCAGAACATCAAGCCTCCATTATTGGGAATGATGTAGCTTTTGGTAAAAGATGCGCGATTGGGTTATCATTAACTCAAATACTTGATATCATTGTTAATCTAAAATTCTCTTACTCTACCAAATACTAATATGTCATTTGTTCCTTTACATATTCACAGTGATTACAGCTTGCTTGATGGTGCTAGTCAACTACCAGAATTAGTAGATCGAGCGATCGCACTAGGAATGAAAGCGATCGCCCTCACAGATCATGGTGTCATGTATGGCGCAGTTGAACTGATCAAAATCTGCCGCAACAAAAACGTTAAGCCAATAATTGGCAACGAAATGTATATTTTAAACGGTGAAATTGACAAACAAGAACGCCGTCCCAAATATCATCAAGTCGTATTAGCTAAAAATACCAAAGGTTATAAAAATTTAGTTAAATTAACCACAATTTCTCACCTTCAAGGTGTTCAAGGTAAAGGCATTTTTTCCCGTCCTTGTATTAATAAAGATTTACTCAAACAATATCGGGAAGGTTTAATAGTTACTAGTGCTTGTTTAGGAGGAGAAATTCCCCAAGCAATTATGAGTAATCGTCCAGATGCAGCCAGAAAAGTTGCTAAATGGTATAAAGATGTATTTGGTGAAGATTTTTATTTAGAAATTCAAGATCATGGTTCTCAAGAAGACCGAATTGTGAATGTAGAAATAATCAAAATTGCCAGAGAATTAGGAATTAAATTTATCGCCACCAACGACTCCCATTTTATCTCCTGTTTTGATGTAGAATCCCACGATGCCTTGTTATGTATTCAAACAGGTAAACTCATTAGCGAAGATAAAAGAATGCGGTATAGCGGCACAGAATACCTCAAATCAGCAGAAGAAATGTACCAGCTATTCCGTGACCATTTACCCGATGATATCATTGCCGAAGCGATCGCCACAACGGTCGAAATTGCCGATAAAGTCGAACCTTATCACATCATGGGAGATCCACAAATTCCCACACCCACAATCCCTTCAGGACATACAGCAGATACTTATGCAGAAGAAGTTGCCTGGTTGGGACTTTTAGAAAGGTTAAATCGCAAATCTCGCCACGAAGTAGATCCAGTCTATAAAGAAAGATTGGAATATGAATTAAAAATGATTCAACAAATGGGATTTTCTACCTACTTTTTAGTAGTGTGGGACTACATCAAATTTGCGCGAGATAATAACATTCCCGTTGGTCCAGGACGTGGTTCTGCGGCTGGTTCTTTGGTAGCCTATGCCATGAAAATTACGAATATTGACCCCGTGCATCATGGCTTACTATTTGAACGATTTCTCAATCCTGAACGGAAATCAATGCCAGATATTGATACAGATTTCTGCATTGATAAACGAGATCAAGTTATTGATTATGTAACTGAAAAATATGGTGTTGATAGAGTTGCTCAAATCATTACCTTTAACCGTCTCACATCCAAAGCAGTTTTAAAAGATGTCGCTAGAGTATTAGATATTCCCTATGGGGATTCTGACAAAATGGCGAAAATGATTCCTGTAGTCCGGGGTAAACCTACTAAACTAAAAGTGATGATTTCCGATGAAACACCCGAACCAGAATTTAAAGCCAAATATGATAATGATCCCACTGTCCGGCGCTGGATTGATATGGCTATGCGAATTGAAGGAACTAACAAAACCTTCGGTGTCCATGCTGCCGGTGTGGTTATTTCCGCAGAACCATTAGACGAACTTGTTCCTCTACAACGCAATAATGATGGTTCTGTAATTACTCAATATTTCATGGAAGATTTAGAGTCATTGGGATTATTAAAAATGGACTTTTTGGGTTTGCGGAATCTAACCCTAATTCAAAAAACCATTGATTTAATTGAACAAAGTAAAGGATATAAAATCGATCCTGATCAAATTACCGGACAAGAAAGAAAAGCACAAAAAATACTAGCTAAAGGTGATCATACTAACTTACCAAAAGATGTTGCTAAGGCTTATTCATTATTAGAAGCTGGTGATTTAGAAGGAATATTTCAATTAGAATCTTCAGGAATGAAACAGATAGTTAGAGATTTGAAACCTTCAAACATTGAAGATATTTCTTCGATTTTAGCATTGTATCGTCCAGGTCCATTAGATGCCGGATTAATTCCTAAATTTATTAATCGTAAACACGGACGAGAAGAAATTGAATATGATACTCAAATTTTAGAACCAATCTTAAATGAAACCTACGGAATCATGGTTTATCAAGAGCAAATTATGAAAATTGCTCAAGATATGGCTGGTTATAGTTTAGGACAAGCTGATTTACTCCGTCGCGCTATGGGTAAAAAGAAAGTATCAGAAATGGAGAAACAAAAACAAAATTTTATTGATGGTTCTGCCAAAAACGGTGTAGTATCCCAAGTTTCTGAACATTTATTTGGGGATATGTTGAAGTTTGCTGAATATTGTTTAAGTTACGACACAGAAATTTTAACTGTTGAATATGGTTTTTTACAAATTGGGGAAATTGTTGAAAAACAGATTGAATGTAAAGTTTATACTGTTGATAGTAATGGAATACTTTATACTCAGTCAATTGCCCAATGGCATAATCGGGGACAACAAGAAGTTTACGAATATTTATTAGAAAATGGCGCAATTATTCGCGCTACAAAAGATCATAAATTTATGACTGAAGAAGGGCAAATGTTACCAATTGATGAGATTTTTGCCCAAGGATTGGATTTGTTACAAGTGGGTGTTAGTGAATAAAGACATGAATTTATTTTACGCAGAGGCGCAGAGTCGCAGAGAGTAAGAGTTTTGGCAGTTGCTATAAGTGGTATTGAGAATAATTTACGAAAGTTAAAAAATTGCCTAAGTCTGCTTTTTAAGAGCGTTTATCATCTATATCAAGCCTACACTGACTGATGAAGTACAGTGTAGGAATATATTACGCATTCTGGGGAGCAGCTATACTATCGGCTGTCGTTTCTGAACGAGGAAAAGTTGGTAAATCAATACCACTATGATTTGTGTAGCGGTTTTTTAGCGCTAAACGATAACTCACACTTTGCAATTCGGCTTGCAATTGGCGATTTTCTCGTTGTAGTATTGTTACTTTGTCTCGTACTGGTGTCATGCGTTCCTCAAACTTACGACGGTAAATTTGGGGTAGTTCTTGTACTACTTGCTCTAACATTCGACTACGATCAGTTAGTTCTTGTACAGACTGGCGTAATTGATATATCTCTGTATCACGATTCGTTATTTGTTCTTGGTAGAACGTTACCTGCTGTTCTACAGATTGGATTTGATCTCTTAAGGCTTGCAATTGACTAGAATCTATCTCTGGCTCAGATTTTGGTGGTGTAAAGTTAGTATTACCCTTGACTAGCCGAAATAGTTCCTGTGATAACTGTTGAACTAATTGATCACGCAGTTGCAAGTCCTGGCGCAACTGGGATATTTCCGTAGACAGTTCTTGGATGTTTGGTATATCAGATTGGCTCACGGCACTTAAAGCTCTTACTTAATATATATACAGTTATACTTGATTTCTGACTTGCGCCGATCATATCACATACTGAGCAATTTGATTAAAATAATTTAGCGATTTCTATACTATAAGTAGGGTTTGCTGATAGCGAAGCGTGGCGTAAGCCATAAAAGTTATCTGTGAGGGCTAGGAGTGAGGAGGAAGAATTAGAAGAAGAGAAGAATAGTCTTGAATCTGGTCAAGTGATAGGTTTTTGCTAATTTCAACCCTTATTCCTTGCACCTGATTCACCTTTTTCACCTTCTAACTCTTGATATATCTAAGTTTTAGCTTTATTGAGCAAGCCTTAAGTAGTTGCTTGTATCTGCAATATTTATTAATTAAGACTTGCTGATAGCGTAGCGTCCCTCTTCCCTCTTCCCTCTTCCCTCTTCCCTCTTCCCTCTTCCCTCTTCCCTCTTCCCTCTTCCCTCTTCCCTCTTCCCTCTTCCCTCTTCCCTCTTCCCTCTTCCCTCTTCCTTCTGACTCCTGACTCCTGACTCCTGACTCCTGACTCTTGACTCCTGACTTCTTGATGTCGCAGCATGACGCAAGCCATACTGCTGAAATCCTAACTCATCACTTGGGAAAACGCGGTTATTAAGCTGCTACAACTTCTTGTCCTGGTTTTTCTTGGTGAACTTCTTGTTTGACGGTCATATAACGAATTACTTCTTCGCTCAATCGCATCCCCCGTTCCATGATAGCGATTACTGTTCCAGGACCTGTGTAGTTGAGTTGAATATAAATGCCATCACGATGTCTTTGAATTTCATAAGCTAGACGACGCTTACCACGGTTTTGAATTTCAATATTTTCAGCGCCGTGTTCACGAATGAGGTTTTCGTATTTAGCAATTTGTTGTACTACCTGTTCATCTCCCAAGTCAGGACGCAGGATGTACATGGTTTCGTAAACTGTGGTCATGTTTTTTAAATTTACCTTTTGGACAAAATGGCTGAAGAGGTGTTAATTCACACAAATATTGCTGTGAGCGATAATTTTATTGATCAACATCTCAAGCAACAAGGAATTTTGACAATTTTTTAGCCATTCTACACTAACACAATTTTTAGCAGGATTTGTCTACTGGTTAAGAGTTTGTCAATTAAATTCATCAGGTTTTCGATATTTATCTTATAATTTTACAAGTTTTCAATGGCAATCATTAACCACATTCTGCATAAAAGAAGCATATTTAAGGATATTTGTCAAACTTATGGCGCAGCGATATGTGCGAGTTCAAAGTCAAGAAGGGAAAATTCACTATGGGTTGCTCCAGCTTACTCAGAATGTCGAGGTGCTAGATGCTCCACCTTGGTTGGATGGTCAACCTACGGATTTAATCCTGCCATCTAATTCTTACACAATTCTAGCACCCTGTGCGCCTTCAAAAATTGTGGGTGTAGGCAAGAATTATGCTGATCATGCCGCAGAAATGGGAACTCCTGTACCTGCTGAACCGCTAATTTTTTTCAAACCGCCTACGTCTGTGATTGCGTCGGAAAAAGCAATTAAGTATCCTCATCAGTCGCAAAAGGTAGACTATGAGGGAGAATTGGCTTTGGTGATTGGCGATCGCACCTGTGATTGTACCCCAGCCCAGGCCCAAAGTAAAATTTGGGGTTATACCATTGCCAATGATGTCACCGCCAGGGATTTACAAAAAAAAGATCCCCAATGGACTAGAGCCAAAGGTTTTGATACTTTTTGTCCTTTGGGTCCTTGGATTGTCCGAGAATTAAACCCAGGTGCGAGATTACAGACGTTTTTGAATGATCATCCCCACCCAGTCCAGTCTACTTGTATTGATCAAATGGTATTTTCCCCAGATTTTTTGGTGTCTTATATCAGTCAAGTCATGACCTTATTACCTGGAGATATAGTATTAACTGGTACACCGATGGGGGTAGGGGCTTTGCAAATAGGCGATCGCATCCGTGTGGAAATCGAAGGAATTGGTCGCCTAGAAAACACAGTTGTGGGACGTTAACGTACCTGCATATGCACTGCATCAGAAATTGTGGGAATTTCTGCATACTTACCCATCAGAGACTGGAATACAGAATAGACAACTGCGGCCAGTATACCTAAAAAGATGGTATTGGCCAGAGTTTCCATAGCAAAATCAGTGCCAGGAATCGAAGTCAAAATTCGCAGTAATACGGAACACAAAAATATAACAATATCTAAAAGAATTGCTTGCATTGTATTGAAACGAATGAAATGATTGATTTTTTCGTTTCTCACTACCAACATGAATAAGGCAAAGAACGCTATCAGTTGACCAATTTGCCCTAAACTTCCGTAAACTATTAGCACTGGTTGCAGTGGTATAAGCAGAAGCTTAAGTAGCGGAAACTGTCTAAACAAAAAACTACCAAAGCCTAGACTGTCAATCAAAGGCAGCAAATAAGGTAAACAAGCGAAAATTCTATCAGGGAAAGTTGTAGACCCGCGCCAAGACATTTTGTGTTCTCCTGTGGCTAAATTTCAACAGCTATTGAGCTTAGGATAACGCAGATGCTTGACCTTGCTGGTAAATCTATTCTATATTGGCGACGCGAAAGCCCATAACACACTCGTACTGATCTGGCTGTTGTTCTGTAAACTTATTAATTGCTTGACCACAGCGCAGTTTACCTCCACCCCAGCGAGGTTGTCCACTACCATTTGCTAGTAAACAAGACTGACAGACCTTTTCAGAGCTAAGGATTTGATTGTCCATGAGAATGACTAACATCTCAACCCCCTCTTTTCCTAAATAGAGCAATTAAAAAAATTGACAATAGAGAAAATTTGCCACAGTGGTATGCACTTGCGTGAAATACAGAATTGATAAAAAACGATATAATACCAAACCCTGGCGATTAGAAAGATGCCTCCGGCACGCTAACGCGAACGCGGAACTATACAAACCAAGTCCGCCTACGCGGACTCAGGAAAAATCAAGGGTTTTGCCTGTGTAGCCGTGACTTCCAGTCGCTAGGTGCAAAATGTGAGTCTCCCCTTGTTGCTATTGTATCTTGTATATTTAAGAGTTTTGTGAGTTTAGGTACAAAATAATACCTAAATTCCAACCACCACGTTGATTAAAGTCAACAATTCTTAGATAATGACCTTCCCCGTTCTCAAAGGTTTTCCGTCTTAATTCTTATAATAAACAAATTGCCTAATTTACAACTTTGGTAATAGGTTTAACCCCAATTTCAATTTTCATCAACTTTATCAGCATCATCAAAAATGACAAAAACTAACTCAGACCTACTAAAAAACTCCGATCCTGCCATTAATGAACTAATTAACCAAGAATTACAGCGCCAACGTGATCACCTAGAATTAATTGCCAGTGAAAACTTTACCTCCGCTGCCGTATTAGCTGCTCAAGGTTCAGTATTAACCAATAAATACGCCGAAGGCTTACCCGGTAAACGCTATTATGGTGGTTGCGAGTTTGTTGACAAAATTGAACAAATAGCGATTGACCGAGCTAAACAGCTATTTGGTGCGGCTCATGCCAATGTTCAACCCCATTCCGGCGCACAAGCTAATTTTGCCGTCTTCCTGACCCTGCTGCAACCAGGAGACACAATTATGGGTATGGACTTATCTCATGGCGGACACCTGACTCACGGTTCACCAGTGAATGTTTCTGGTAAATGGTTTCAAGTCCGTCATTATGGCGTAAGTAAAGAAACCGAACAGTTGGACTATGACCAAATCCGTGATTTAGCGATTAAAGAACGTCCTAAACTATTGATTTGTGGTTATTCAGCCTATCCTCGGATTATTGACTTTGAAAAGTTCCGCAGTATTGCTGATGAAGTTGGTGCTTACTTACTTGCAGATATTGCTCACATTGCTGGTTTAGTGGCTACTGGTCATCATCCCAATCCCCTGCCCTATTGTGACGTTGTTACAACTACAACTCATAAAACCTTACGTGGTCCAAGAGGTGGCTTGATTTTAACCCGTGATGCCGAATTGGGTAAAAGGCTGGATAAATCAGTGTTCCCGGGGACTCAAGGTGGACCACTAGAACACGTTATTGCTGGTAAGGCTGTGGCTTTTGGTGAAGCTCTCAAACCTGAGTTTACAGACTATTCTGGACGGGTAATTGCAAATGCTCGCGCAATGGCGACTCAACTACAAAACAGAGGCTTTAAATTAGTGTCTGATGGCACTGACAATCACTTGATGTTAGTAGATTTACGTTCTATTGGCATGACTGGGAAGAAAGGAGATCAACTAGTTAGCACTGTGAATATCACCGCGAATAAGAATACAGTTCCGTTTGATACTGAATCACCTTTTGTTACTAGTGGTTTAAGATTGGGTTCTCCAGCTATGACAACTAGAGGTTTCGGTGTGGCAGAATTTATGGAAGTTGCGAATATTATTAGCGATCGCCTACTTTCCCCCGATTCGGATACAGTAACTAAAGATTGTTTAATGAGAGTGGCCGCATTGTGCGATCGCTTCCCATTATATCCCCACCTGGAAATTCCCGTACCAGCCCTAGCTTAAGCAACCTTGGATTAGTGTAGGGTGGCCATTGTCCACCCTCTGTACTCTCTGTAACCCAGTTTTCATTATCATTTAATTGGGTGAATTTTTAATCTTAGACTGGCTAAATATCCTTCAATAGAAATTCTGGCATTAGCTAAAGGTGATAATAAGTCATCTCAACCAAGAATCATCCTTCTCAAATAATTTTTTACCAAATTTATGTCCAGTAAAATATCCGACATTAATTTATAAAAATAAAAAATAATATTAAGTTTAAATAAAGTTACTTTATATTTAATAGCTATTGGTGTAAAAACGAAAAATGCCAAGATATTTAAAAGTGTTGAGATTATTTTGGAGTGCTGCGATCGCCGCAGAAATGGAGTATCGGATCAATTTTATCATTTATGCTATCAGTAGCTTAGGTAATTTAGTTGGTAGTATTTTCAGTTTATTCCTATTTTACCGTACAGGTTACACTTTTTCGGGTTGGTCATGGGAATCAGCTTTAGTAGTTTTAGGAATTTTCACCCTATTACAAGGCTTTTCTGCTACCTTCCTAGCTCCCAACTTAAATCGAATTGTGCGTTATGTCCAAGAAGGGACTTTAGACTTTGTATTATTAAAACCTATTCGTAGTCAGTTTTGGTTATCTTTTAATACTATTTCTCCCTGGGGAATACCAGATTTAATCTTCGGTTTACTGATTATTATCTATGCTGGTACAAAACTTAACTTAGGCATTGACAAATACTTGCTGACTATTTTTCCTCTAGGTTGCGGTTTAGTTATTCTTTATAGCCTGTGGTTTATACTGGGAGCGACTAGCATTTGGTTCGTAAAAATCTATAATATTACCGAAGTATTAAGAGGAGTTTTAGAGGCTGGAAGATACCCAATTGCAGGCTATCCTGCCGCTTATCGCTTTTTCTTTACCTTCGTAATACCAGTAGCTTTTTTAACTACAATTCCTGCCCAAGCTATGTTAGGTCAAATTCAATTTACCTGGTTGCTAGGTGCAGGATTCTTAGCTTTGATCTTGTTTTTCATTTCTACCCAGTTTTGGCGGTTTGCTCTCCGTTTTTATACCAGTGCTTCTAGTTAATTGGATTCAGTAGACAAAAATCAAGATCCCCGACTTCTAATGACTTATTCTGAGAAGTTGGGGATCTGGGGAAAAATTAAGATCCCCGACTTCTGCTATCATCATCTCCAGAAATTATGACTTATTCTGAGAAGTCGGGGATCTGGGAGATATCCAAAACCTGACGATTACAACATATCAGGATCTTCACCCAGTTCTCGTAATCTAGCCGCCAACCTATCTGCTTTTGCCTTAGCTGCTTCTCCTTGAGACTTAGCCACCTCTGCTTGAGACTTAGCTGCTTCCTCTGGTAATAGAACTAAATTACCAGCAGCGCCATAAAACCGCCCCCAAATTGTAGTTTCCCTTTCTACCGTTCCTTCCCAAGTTCCCAACCATAAACCTAAACGTCTACTCCATAGCCAACCATGTTCATTGGGAATTAACGGCTGGTACTTTTGATTATGAGGGAAATGCCATCCTTGTAAAGAAAGAGGATTAAATGGATCATAGACAAAATAATCAGAGGTACGAAAAGTCTGTTCATAAAGGTCTTTTTTAAGCCTTTATCTATTGCTGCTGTAGAAGGTGACATTAATTCCACAATTACATCAGGATAGCGACCATTCTCGTCCTAAACTACCCAACCTTGTCGAGTGTTAGTACCATCAATATTGAGAACAACAAAGAAATCAGGACCACGAAAATCACGATTGCGAACCTAGGTGCTGCTGTAATAAATAAACATATTGCCCCCAGTAAAATAATCATTGCGATCGCACCAAAGCTGCTGCAATGATCGGATAAGGACATTCATTCCAGTCCGATGTCTATATGACTCCAAGGGTTCACCATCATCAAATATTAAATCTGTTGGTGGGTCATGGGTTTCACCATCGTCAAACACGAAATATGTGGATGAGTCAGGGACTTCCCCAGGCGATCGCATAAACAATAACATCTTCTTAGTCAAAGTTCAACAAAAACCTGGAATTGATATTTCCGCTAAAATCAACATCTGAGAACCGTTAAACAGGAGAAACCAGGCGTGCCTACACTCGGTGTTAATATTGACCATATCGCTACCATTCGTCAAGCACGGCGGACAGTAGAACCAGATCCCATAGCAGCAGCAATCCTAGCAGAATTAGCAGGTGCTGATGGCATTACCGCCCATTTGCGCGAAGATAGAAGACATATTCAAGATCGAGACGTGCGGCTATTGCGGCAAACAGTGAGAACCCATTTAAACTTAGAAATGGCAGCAACTCCAGAAATGTTAGCGATCGCTCTAGATATCAAACCCGATTATGTTACCCTAGTACCGGAAAAGCGGGAAGAGGTAACAACAGAAGGTGGTTTAAATATTGTCGGACAAATTGCTAGAATAGGAGAGATAGTTGATAAGTTGCAAAATGCTGGCATTCCCGTAAGTTTGTTTATTGATGCCGAACCACCACAAATTGAGGCATCTGTCAAGGTAAAAGCCAAATTTATTGAACTGCATACAGGACAATATGCAGAAGCCAAAGACGAAACAACTCGGCAAAAAGAACTAGCTTTATTAGCTCAAGGCTGTGAACAAGCCATTAAAGCAGGTTTACGGGTGAATGCAGGTCATGGACTCACCTACTGGAATGTTTACCCCATTGCCGCCCTTCCAGGTATGGAGGAACTCAATATTGGTCATACTATCATCAGTCGGGCAGCTTTAGTAGGTATGGAAAGAGCAGTCCGGGAAATGAAAGAGGCAATGCGGGGTAATTGGTAATTGGTAATTGGTAATTGGTAATTGGTAATTGGTAATTGGTAATTGGTAATTGGTAATTGGTAATTGGTAATTGGTAATTGGTAATTGGTAATTGGTAATTGGTAATTGGTAATTGGTAATTGGTAATTGGTAATTGGTAATTGGTAATTGGTAAAACTCCTATCATTTGCCTTTTACTTGTTAGACTAGT
Organism: Dolichospermum compactum NIES-806; assembly: GCF_002368115.1. Lineage (NCBI taxonomy): Bacteria > Bacillati > Cyanobacteriota > Cyanophyceae > Nostocales > Aphanizomenonaceae > Dolichospermum > Dolichospermum compactum. Next base: position 4,896,882 of record NZ_AP018316.1, read on the forward strand.
ACATAACGGTGTAAATAAATCAACGGCTCGACTGAGCTTCGCCGAACGTCCATTATAAATCTACCAAAAGCCTATACCGTCTTCCTTTTGACTTTTGACTTTTGACTTCCGCCTTGCGGTACTAGAGGGGTTGTAGCTGCGTAATTCCAGAAAATTAGGGTCAAATTTGGAAACTTCAACCTACTATGACTTCTCAACAGCCTAAGAATCTGCCCTTGTGGGTACAAGATAGAGCTAAAGTTATTGCAGCCAGCACTGATGCTCAATGGCGCAATCAAAAACCCCCTGACTATAGCCGTTCTTTGCAAAACCTAGCCAAAGAGAGCATCCACCATCATCTAGAAGGTACACTGGAAGCTATTGTCGAAAACCTGGTAAGAACCTTTGAAATGGAAGTGTCATGGAAAACTAACCCCGCACAGTGGTTATCTATCGTCAATGACAAATTCCGGGTAACAAGCAATGGGGGTCAAGAATACACCGCTGCCGAGTTAGGAAAATCAGGTACTTATAATTTATTTATGGCTGATTCTGAACATTACAAGGCTTCAGAAGAAAGTTTTGAATCTTCCCATGATATCTTTCATAGTACCTTCCCCCAAGGATTTCCCTGGGAAGTATTGGCAGTTTATTCAGGTCCCCCAAATGTTACATTTAAATGGAGACACTGGGGACATTTTCAGGGTAAATATAAAGATTATGCACCCACAGGTAAAACAGTAGAAATTATCGGTATGAGTGTTGCTCAAGTTACCGAAGATTTAAAAATTGTTTCCTTAGAACACTATTTTGATAATGCCCTATTTTTAGAAAGCCTGACAGCAGGTGGCAAACTAGAAAATAGTGAAAATAAGGGCAGTGGTTGTCCTTTTGGTTCTTGGTTTCAGGGATTGAAGAAAAGTTAATTGCTCAGGGTACAAATTCAACACTGTACCCTAATTATATCCCCGACTTCTTCTTTCTTTGATGATTTCAATAAATCAGGATTTACGCAACTGGCACATTTGTAGCACATTGGTAGGGTGCGTCAGATATCAACAATCTGTCTATTTGCATGATTTATGCAGTCTGACGCACTCTACAACAGATTTTTAGTGTGACACTTGCGTAAGTCTTATAAATGATGAATTAATACTAGAAGTCGGGGATCTTACCACCTTACCCTAAAATTATAGATTAGTCAGCAAGCAAGGAAAATGAAAACATACTATTACGTTTTGGCCAGTCAACACTTTCTTATGGAAGAAGAACCGATAGAAGAAGTTCTCAAAGAACGGACTCGTAACTATCATGAACAAGAAAAAGAAATTGATTTTTGGCTAGTTAAGCAACCCGCTTTTTTAGAAGCAGCAGAAATGAAAGATATTAAAAAGAAATGTCCTCAACCTGCGGCAGCTATTATTTCCACCAATTCCCAATTTATTACCTGGCTAAAACTGCGGTTAGAGTATGTGATTACTGCCGAATTTTCCGCCCCTTCTGATAGCATACCCAATCCTTTAGCATCTCTCAGTACAGTTTCTTCATAGGGAACAGGCAAGGGGCAGGGAACAGGGAATAGGGAACAGGCAAGGGGCAGGGAACAGGGAACAGGGAACAGGGAACAGGGAGTAAAGATTTTACCAATTACCAATTACCAATTACCAATTACCAATTACCAATTTATGCAAATGTTAAAAATCTTGCCAAGTGTGTTATTACTGTCGGTAGTCCCTTTAATTAGCAATATTAATCCTGGTATTGCTCAACAAAATCTTACTAATTGTCAACCTCCAAATCCAGGAGAATATCTGTTATTGGTAGTCAGTCCAACAACTGAAAATCAAAAGCAGTTGCGTAGTGCATTACCGACTGAATTAAAAACAGTTATTTGTAAATATAACAATCAAACAGTAACGCGGATTGGTGGTTTTAAAAATATTGATGATGCCAATCGTTGGGCAAGGTATATTCAAAATATAGTTGGTTTATCTGCCATTATCACCACTCTTCCCATACCACAAACAACTCCAAAAGTACCAAATTCAAAAATCACCTATAACCCCAAAATATTAGGGGAAGGTTATGCAATTCTGGTAGATTATTTCAACCGTCCAGAAATGGTTAGTAGTCTCCAAAAAGCTGTAGGAGGTGATGTGGGTTTTGTCTCCTATGGACAACGCCCTTACTTGTTAGCAGTTTATACTACCAATCAAAAGGAAGCATACAATACATTAAAAAAACTTAGCGAAAGTGGATTTGTAGCTATCTTAGCTGATGGTCGGAAAGTAGTTTTACTCCGCTCAATTGTCCGTTGATAATTAGTTAGAGGAGAGTTTAAAATTATCCTACGACGATATGGCGGTATGATTTACTTTTTGCGTAAGATGTTTACTAAATTAATGACAGCGAATTTTTCCTAATTAGTAAATAACCTGCAATGCTAGTACCGACAATATTTGGCAACCAAACCCAACCATATAAGATATTTTCTGATACAACCAAAATACCTGTAATTAGTTGAAATGTATCGTACAGTAGGATGATACCCAAAGTCAAGGCAAAGCTGTTATATTTGGTTCTTGTTTTTAAGTTAATGCCTATGGCTGAACCTAAAAAGGCAAATACAGTGGAGGAAATAGCTGAGGTAAAGCGTTTTTGAATGTGAACTTGTAGTTTGATAAAATTTTGGTGATCGCCCGCTGTTTCCAAAATTGACAATTGCTGATAAGCTTGATATAGACTCATTTCTCTATGATCAAGTTTTTCTCTATCTGCCTTAAATTGTGAAGATATATTCGGTAAATATAAAGATATTTTATGAAATTTTAGATTTTTTCCATAAGAACCATTGGTATTAATAATAGTTTTATTACCATCATAAAAATAGCAATATTCTTCACTATGGCATTCTGCAAATTTAGAATTAATAATCATCTTTAATCTTTCATTATCTCTAATTAATAAGACTACAGATTTCATTTTTCTTTCGGTTAATTCTTTTGCATAAAATAGGTATTTAAGATATTTACTTTTAGAAACTATATCATCTGTGTTATTTTGGGATATTTGAACATAAAATATATCATGGATTCTGATGTTTTCTCTACTAATATTTAGATGTTTTTCTAGAGTAATTGCTGCTTTGTAGTTAGCTGGAGGAACAACTACTTCATTCAAGATTAACATCAAAATTGTTAATAATAAACCTATCATTACCGCAGGATATACTAATCTGTATAAACTAAGCCCGCAGTTTTGTAAAGCAATAATTTCAGTATTTCTTGATAGCTGCTGATAGGTAAAAATAGTTGCCATTAAAGTGGCAATAGGTAGGGAATAAATAATAAATTCTGGTAATTTCAGGATATGAAGATATATAAGAACATCAAAAGATAACCTTTTCTCCATCAAAAATCTAAATTGTTCAAAGGAAATACCAATTGATTCCGCAACCACAGTAACAATGACAATACTAAATAATAAAGGGGTTATTAATTGAGAGACTAAATAGCGTTCTAGTAATGATATTTGAGTAAAAATATTGATTTTCTTCATTTATCATTTTTTGGGTTTTATATGATGTATAAGCGGACAATATGTCCGCCTTATTTATGTAACAGAGTATTAATTAGTTAAAAATTCTCAGGTTTTGCCTTAACTGTTAATGAAAATGACCGCTGCTTGTGCTGCTTCCGAAACTTCAGTCAAGCACCTGGCTTGTGAACGACTACCAACAGTAAAGATGTTTCTACACTGTTCTCTTAGCTCTAATCGTACCCTACCAATATCAGCAGCAGTTGTAGTCTTATCCAAGGTTGCCGAATAACCTAATGAAGGAACATTAATAGTTAAGGTCTTTGGGTTAGTATCACTAGATGTATTACCAGATGTATCACTAGATGTATTACTAGATGTACCCCCACCACAGGAAGTTACTGTTAAACCAGTGAGTATAATTCCCACTAGCTTGCGGGTAGAAAAAATCGTTGTCATAACTTTAACACCTGAATTGCACTGATTAAATTTTTACATAAGATTCTAATTTACACAAGATTTGCCTGAAAATCTGATTATTACGTACGAGCAATATCCTTGTTTACTGACAACCGACTAATATACAGCCCGCGCTAACCAAGAAATAGCTACACCTAAAACTGAACCAGCAATGACTTGAACTGGTGTATGTCCTAATAATTCCTTGAGACGGTCTTGAAAAAAGTCCGGTTTTTCATGAAATAATTCATCAATCATTTGATTGAGTATTTTTGCTTGCTTGCCAGCAGCTTGACGCACTCCAGCGGCATCGTACATAACGATGATAGCAAAAACTGTAGCTAGAGCAAATTCTGGGGATGCCCAACCTAAAGTCTGACCTACACCGTCTGCTAGGGCTGTTACTAGGGCTGAATGGGCGCTGGGCATACCTCCAGTAGTCACTAAAACACGCACATTTAATTTCCGATGTTTAATTAGCTCAACGATAAGCTTTAATCCTTGAGCTACAAAACAAGCTACAAGCGCAACCAGCAGTACGCGGTTGTTGATAATTTCGCCTATGTCCTGCATGGTATTTTGGTGAGGTTAGTAAGTGTGAGTAGTGGTTGTATGGAGGAAAACATCAGGAGAAACCAAAACTTAGCCAAAATCCCAAATTAGGCTTAGTGATTGCGACTGGTGATAAAGTGGGCGAGCGCTTGCAAAGGAATGGCTTTTTCACCATAGGATTCTAATTCAGCACAAGCTTCAGCAACCAGTTGTTGGGCTTTGGCGCGAGATTCTTCAATTCCCCATAGACTAGGGTAGGTGACTTTCTGGGCTGTCAGGTCTTTACCAGCGGTTTTACCCAACTGCTCTTGGGTAGCAGTGATATCTAGAATATCATCAATGATTTGGAAAGCCAGACCAATATTTTGAGAATAACGCGTTAATTTTTGCACATCTTCAGCGGATGCACCAGCAATAATTCCCCCACAAACTACGCAAGCTTCTAACAGGGCTGCTGTTTTATGATTATGAATAAAATTCAGGGTTTCTAAGGAAATATCGGATTTACCTTCGGATTCTAAATCTACTACCTGACCACCGACTAAGCCAGCCGCGCCTAATGCTTTACCCAGGCGAATGATGACTTGTAATACTCTATCTCTGGGTACATTTGCAGGAGTTTGGGTGGCTACGTGTTCAAAGGCTAAAGCCAATAAACCATCTCCTGCCAAAATAGCGACATCTTCACCATAAACTTTATGATTGGTGAGTTTACCGCGACGGTAATCATCGTTATCCATTGCGGGTAAATCATCATGAATCAAGGACATGGTATGAATCATTTCTACGGCACAAGCTGTAGGCATGGCCATTTCTATTGTGCCACCAATCATGTCAGCAGTGGCGAGACAGAGAATAGGACGAACTCGTTTACCTCCAGCTAAGAGTGAGTAGCGCATGGCTTCATAAATCTTTTCTGGATAAACGACGGTAATGGAGTTGTCCAAAGCCTGTTCGCAAAGCTGTTGTCGTTCTTTGAGATAGGTAGCGAGGTTAAAACTAGCCGATTCTGATTTTTTTGGGGTTTCCAATCTTTTATCCGTTGCTACCATGCTTTGTATTCCTCTTGACTTTTGAAAATATTGGGTTGTTTGTGATCTATGTACCAATTTTACGGGGCTTTGGGGCGGAAACACTCACTGAATTTTAGATTTTAGATCTTGGATTTTGGATTTAAGTAGATGAACAGAAAAATTTAAAGGTATGTGAAGAAAAGTAAAATCACTCAAAACTCTCTTCCCGTTCCCAGTTAAGAGTTCCCTGTTCCCTTGCCCCAACGACAATTTTTAACGCTCACCTACTTAAAATCTTAAAGAGTTTAAAGCCCCCGAATTTATGCGGGGAATAAATCTAAAATCCGCTGTTGATTCCCGTTGTACTGAGGAATCATGAATATTCATAAGACCTCGCGGTAAGTGGGAAATATTACAAATACTTTGGACATAAAGTCTCTCCTTGCGGGTAATGTTAGCTTCGTCAATGTTTTAAGAGCTTTTAAAATTTGCAACACTGTTTCAGTGACTTTAAAACTCTTTAATTGCAAATGACAGAGCAGGGAACTAGCTACCCATTCCAGGGTGTCGTGACTCAAAAAACGTGGTCAGTGAAGACTTAGACTGGTCAGTATAGCTTGTAATCTTTTACAAGCTCAGTCCCTTTAGGGCTGAGTTACTGACAAAAATTATTTCTCAGTTGCCTGTTGTTTGTAAATAGCTAGAAACAGTATTTTGCAATAACATGGCTACTGTCATCGGACCAATACCACCGGGAACAGGGGTAATACATTCTGCCACATTAGCGATCGCTTCAAACTGAACGTCACCAACTAACCGACTTTTGCCATTGCTATCTGTAACCCGATTTATTCCCACATCTACCACAATTGCGCCCGGTTTTACCATCTGGGCATTAATCATTCCGGGAATACCAGTAGCAGCAATGAGAATATCCGCATCTTTGGTAATATCTTGTAAATCCTGGGTTTTGGAATGGGCAATCGTGACTGTAGCATTAGCTTCTAGCAGCATCAAAGCCATCGGTTTCCCTACTAAAATACTCCGGCCTACCACTACGGCTTTTTTCCCCTGTAAAGGAATTTTATATTCTGCTAACAATCGCATCACACCAGCAGGAGTACAACTGCGTAAACCGGTTTCCCCTCGCACCAGTCGTCCTAAGTTCACGGGGTGGAGTCCATCAGCGTCTTTATCCGGTGCAATTTGATGTAATAGACTGACAGCATCTAAATGATTGGGAAGGGGTAATTGAACCAAAATCCCGTCTACTTGATCATCTTCGTTGAGTTGGGCAATTACTTCCTCTAATTCAGTTTGGCTGGTTTGGGTAGGAAAGTGTTTACCAAAAGAGGTAATCCCCACTTTGGCACAGGATTTTTCTTTGTTACGAACATAGGCGGCTGATGCGGGGTTATCTCCCACCATTAATACCGCTAATCCAGGCGATCGCCCTATTTTACCTTGTAATTTGGCAATTGTCTCACTAAGTTCTTGCTGAATTTTATCGGCTAATGCCTTACCATCGAGGATTTTCGCAGTTTGTTTCATAAGAATACACGGTAAGTGGGAAACTCAGCGTCTTTAGACCACAGGGGACAGGTGACAGGGAACAGGGAACAGGGAACAGGTGCTACGCCACGGTGACAGAATAAAAGGCAAAAGTGAAGATAATAGGATTTACGCATTGACAAGATTCCCCAAATATGTGACGTAAATTTTATCCCTTGTAAGGTGCGTCAGACACGATATTTTGACAAAAAAACAGATTCCCT
>NZ_AP018316.1:4904432-4917790 GCF_002368115.1 Dolichospermum compactum NIES-806
AGGATTTATGCAGTCTGACGCACCCTACAACAGATTTTTAGTGTGACACTTGCGTAAGTCCTATCCCTCTATCTGACGCACCTTACTCAATAAGTTATTCCCAAAGCCGAAAACGACGCAATTTCGTTCATTCGTATCATGGTAAATTAGTGAGCGTGCGTAAGTCCTAGATAAATATTTTCTTTAGCCCCTTTATTTGCTCTACCTCCCAATTTCTTCATTTTCTCATTTTCCCAGTCACCTAAAATTTAATTTTTAAAGTAAAATACTTACTTGCTTGATTTACCGATTTCCCAGACGCAAATTGTGTGAACATAAGCTAAATCGCATACCCCAACCAGCTATCTATCGTGCAAGATACCGACTCCATGAATGACATTGCTGCTGCACTCCAACAGCCGGCAGATTTAGACTTTGCATTACCTGATCCTGAAGATGAACAAATTCCTGAGTCTGATTTTTTACAACAACTTGATGTAGCATGGCAGGTATGCGATCGCTTTGACTTGCAAACAGAAATTTGGCGAGGCCGGATTTTACGTTCTATCCGTGACCGAGAGAAGAAGGGCGGCGATGGGCGCGGTACAGGGTTTCTGAAATGGCTCAAAGAACGCGAAATCAGTAAAACTCAAGCCTATAGTTGGATTCAATTAGCTAATAGTGCTGATACCTTGATATCAGATGGCAAACTGAACCCAGATACAGTTAATAACTTTAGTAAACGGGCATTTGTAGAAACCGCCAAAGCCGCACCGGAAGTGCAACAGATGGTGAGTGAAGCCGCAGAAAAAGGCGATCGCATTACCCGCAGAGAAGTCCGTCAACTCAGTGACGAATGGACAGCCATGTCCTCGGATTTATTACCAGAAGAAGTCAGGGAAAAAGCCGCAGATAACAGCTTGCCACCGCGCTACATTGCCCCTCTAGTCAAGGAAATGGAAAAACTGCCCGAATTGCATCAAAAGGCATTACAAAGGGATATAGCCGCCAATCCTGACGTTGATACTGTCAAACAAGCCACCTCCGAAGCCCGTCAATTAGCCAAGTACCTGAAATCAGCCGCCCAAGTTCAAGCCTTAATAGCGGAAGATGTGGATATTGAAACCGCATTAGAAGAAGCCCAGAGAGTCGGTTGTTTAAGTATTGCTGCTGACTTGGTAAATCAGGCATCGCAAATTGAACAAACCATTGGCAAATTGTATATGACCTGGAAAAAAATCAGTAGTTTAGCAGATAGATTATATGTAGATACTGGTGCAAGTACGCCTAATTTGCGATCGCTCCTCACCTGCATAGAACCTCTAGGAGGGGAAATCATGGAACTGCAATTAAGCGGTACAACAGAACATACCATTAGATTACAGATTCAGGAAACGAATTAGGTGATTTGGAACCAGAGGATGTTGACAATCTCAGCGGCTAAAGCCGCTGAGATTCTGCGCTGAAACGAGCCAGTTTTAATAGCCTGGATGACCTCAAAAGTGACATACTCCACACACTCCCCTATGCCTTGCGGCACGCTTACGCGAACGGGTGAGTGTGGGCAACGAGCGCGACTCTTCTATGAAGACATTGACTGAGCTTTAAGACCGTGTGTCCCACGGTTCTTGATATTAATTGAAGCATTCAAATCCCGGCACAAACTGACCTTACAGTTAGGGCAATTGTGCGTTCTTTGGGATAGCGGCTTTTTAACTTTGTTACCACAACTAGAGCATTCTTGGCTTGTTCCGTTTGGATTTACAGCGATTACTTTCAGCCCAGCATTTTCGGCTTTGACTGTTAGTATTGAAATAAGTTGTCCCCAACCCGCATCGTTAATACTTTTTGCCAATCTTGTTCTAGCAAGTCCCTTGATGTTTAACTTTTCAACAGCTACTACATCATATTTTTTCAGTAGATTGTTTGCAGTTTTAAAATGAAAATCTTTGCGGGTATCTGATACTTTCTTGTGTTGAATACCCAGTTTTTTAATAGCTTTTTTACGACGATTAGATCCTTTCTTCTTACGAGAAACACGACGTTGTGCTGACTGTAATTTACGTTCAGCTTTACGCAAAAACTTAGGGGCGGCAATTCTTTCATCGTCTGAAGTGACGATAAAATCTATTAAACCTACATCAATACCAACAATATTATTAGCATTAAAATCAGGTTTAATCGTTGGAACTGTTTTGTCGTCAAGACTTAGAGTTACATAATACCCGTCTGCTTTTTTAGTGACAGACACAGTTTTAATATTAAACCCATCGGGTATTTGACGATGAACAATTACTTTAATATCACCTATTTTTGATAACGTGATTCTGTTATTAACAAAGTGATGTTGCTTGAATTGGGGGAAAGTGAAAGTTTTATATTGCCCCGCACCTTTAAATCTAGGTTTTCCAGATTTCTTACCATTTACATCGCCTTTTAACCATCGGTCAAAGGCTAACTCAACTTTTTTAGGGACTTCCTGTAGCACCTGAGAATGAATTGTTGTGTACCAAGGACGGTCTTTTTTAAGTTGAGTTAATGATGCTTTTTGACTGTAATAATTTGGTTTATCCTTGAGTTCTGGTAGATAGCAAACGAAAATGGAACATTTATCAATAGGAGAACGGTTTTGTTCATACCAATGAAACCGTTGAGCCAGCAAATAATTATATTGATACCGCAACATTTCTAGTGTTTTATCAATCTTTTCTGCTTGCTCTTTTGTTGGTTTAATTTTGTATTGGTAGGATGTCCGCACCTGATTATTGCCTTTTTCTGGTGTTGGTGTTACTATTTTAGTATACACCAATTGCAAGAGATATGGCAAGAGGCTCATGAAAAATGATTTTGTCTTAAAGGGAAGGTCGGTCAGCGACTTAAAAGTACATCTAGTTTTAACGACAAAATATAGGCGTAAAGCCTTTACTGGAGAGATGTTACGGCGGCTGCACGTCATTTTAGAAGAGCTATTAGTTAAATGGGATTGCAAGCTTGTGGAGTTCAATGGAGAAGAGGATCATATCCATTGCTTATTTCAATACCACCCGGACTTAGAATTAAGCAAACTGATAAATAATCTTAAATCAGTTTCTTCTAGGAAGTTACGCCAAGAATTTTCGGAACATTTAGCCAAAATTTATTGGAAAGATGTTTTTTGGAATGGGTCTTATTTTGTAGCTAGTTGTGGTGGGGTAACTATCTCAACGTTACGAAAATATATTGAAAATCAAAATTCACCGGAAGAATAAGAAAGTGTTCGTTTCCTCCATGTTCCCTTCCTTCGTGCTACGCACATTAGTCAGGGAACTGTCGTCAACTCACGCGCCATTCATCCCACGCTCCTAAGAGTGAGACGTGGGGCTTCTGTCGGTTAAGCTAAAATCCTTGATTTTATTAACTATTTTAATACAACAATGGCTAAACCTTTCAAGTGGACATATAAAGGTAAAGTCCTAGCTATTTAATGGTCTATTTATTTACGCCAAGCTGCACTAGAGTCAATACTCGCCATCAAAAAGATCCCCGACTTGTTTGAGAAGTCGAGGATCTATGTTTTGAGCGTTATTCTTTAGTTCTTGACTACAAGTGCAATTGATGAAGCACTGTACTCACTAAATGATGAGTAATGGGTAAACTATCTACCACCATTGCCAAACACAATAGCATCATGTAGGAAATGGAATACAAAAATAACTCGCGGGCGATGGTTTTATCTTCGGGATTTTGCAGTAAGCGCCAAGACTTATGGACAAATACTCCACCTAAAGTCAAGGCAATAACAGCATAGACAATGCCACTGGCGCGTAGGGGATAAAACAGCAGGATGGTGGCTGTGACAGTAATTACTGTATAAAACCAAATTTGCCTGACGGTTGCTTCGTCACCTACGACTACGGGTAACATGGGGATGCCTACCTTGGCGTAATCATCACGAATCATAAGTGCCAAAGCCCAGAAATGGGGGGGTGTCCACAAAAAGACGATCGCAAAAATTAGCCAAGCTGCCCAGCTTAAAGTATCTGTGACTGCTGCCCAACCAACTAAAGCGGGAATTGCCCCTGCGGCACCACCAATGACGATATTTTGGGTGCTATGACGTTTGAGCCAGTGAGTATAGACTAAAACATAAAAGATGATGCCAGAGAAGGCTAAAAATGCTGCTAGAAGATTGGCGCATACTGTGAGGAGGGTAAAAGAAAGTACAGCCAGGGCGATCGCAAAAATTAACGCATCCCGGGGTTGGATTTTCCCAGAGGGCATAGGACGATGGCGTGTCCGCTCCATGTCATAATCTATATCTCGGTCATAGATACAGTTAATGGTTTGGGCGCTCGCTGCGGCTAAAGTTCCACCAATCATGGTAATAATTAACAACCAAGGATCTACCTCACCCTTTGCGGCTATCCACATACTCCCAGCAGTGGTAATTAACAGTAGGGGAATAATTCGGGGTTTGGTTAGCTGGTAGTAACTTTGAACGACTTGGAGAAATGTGTCGTGTTGACGACGAGAGACATTAGTCTCAATCATTTTAGGTCTTTTTCCTTATTTTTCAAGAACTGGTCAGCAAACCGCTGGCTGTGAGGACAATGAGATTTTATGGATTTACGTCAGGAGTCAGGAGTAAAACTGGCTTACTGTGTTTGTGACGGAGGAAGTAAACCATCCCGCAGTGATAAAACTGTAAATACTACCAAAGTCCCCAGTAAAGTCGCACCGATAGCTTGGTGAGAAACAGTGAGAGGTTCAACTTGTAAATGTAACCGGAAGGTAGCCACACCCAAGAGGAGTTGTAAAATCAACAAGCCACCAGCCATATTTGCTAGTTTTCGCAAAGCTGGATGCAGCGCTGGTGTGCGCCAAGAAATGAAAACAACTGCTAAAGTGGCGATGGTTGGCGGTACTAAGCCAAAAATATGACTGTACATGACATCACAAAGTTGTTCACCTGCCAAACATTGGTGTAAAGCCCAACGCGAACCTACTAAAGCACCAACTAGACTTTGCAAGTAGACGCAAACAGCAGCAGTTAAACCCACCCAAGGCAACTTTCCTACTGTTCCCGTGCCTTGATAGGGACTCAAACTTGTACCGATAATTAACAAAGTGGTGAAAAATAGTAGTGCTGTTCCTAAATGGGCGGTAACGATATCAAACCGCAATAATTCAGTTACAGTCAGTCCTCCCAAAATCCCCTGGAATACGATTAAAAACAGGGCAAATGTGGATGCCCAAGGTAGCCACTTGGGTAAATATTGACGATGCCACCAGGATAAACCACAAAGGGCGATCGCACTAAAACCAATTAAAGCCGCATCCAGGCGATGAAACCACTCCAAAAACACTTGGAGATTCATTTGCTTGGCTGGAACTAACTCCCCATAGCACAAAGGCCAGTCAGGGCAAGCAAGTCCAGCATTCATGACGCGGGTAGCACTGCCTATAGCCATCAAAATCAAGGTGGCTACGCATATTTTCCACACCAAGCGACGAATCATCTCCTGGGGCTGTTGTGCTACTGTGGCCGCTTTATTTTGTTGTTCTAGGACAAATTCATTCATTAACAATACCTTCGGACCGCTTGTGCAAGAACAGTTGAAAATTTTCTATTTTGATTTAGTACCAACCTCTACTCACCCTAACCTATAGGTCAAAATGTAGAAATCAGCTTTCCCTTACACTTTGGATCACTTTAGCTAGTTTTCGCTGTAAGATTTCGTGCTGTTTTGCAGATGGAAATAATTAATCAATGAGAATTAATGGAAATTTCCGAAAATTTTTGGACTAATTGTCATCTAATCTCGGCAAGACAACTTATCTCCCTTGTACTCAAAATTGTGTTCTTAATCGAAAAAATTAATAAAGATTTCAGACCAGCGGACACTATATCTCATTGCCTGCACTACCTTAGTAGGTAGAGTTACTTTAACAAGTGAAGTAACTTACAGACAAAAATACCTTTGCCATTTTTTGCTTTGTTGGGTTGCGCTGTCGCTTAACCCAACCTACGAATCCAAGGTATTGAGATAAAATAGTCAATTAATCACAAAATCAGCCGTGAAAATTCCAAATGCAATCTGGACATTACTCATTGGCATTGTCCTCACACTTGCCAGTCTCTGGTACGGTCAAAATCACGGTCTGTTACCTGTAGCGGCCTCCGACGAAGCCCCTTTGGTAGATGGTCTATTCAACACCATGATGACTGTTTCTACAGGCATATTTTTGATTGTTGAAGGTGTTTTAATTTACGCTGTTATTAGATATCGTCGTCGGGCTGGAGACAATGAAGATGGGCCAGCCATTGAAGGTAATGTACCTCTAGAGATACTGTGGACAGCGATCCCCGCAATTATCGTTATCGGTATTTCTCTCTACAGTTTTGATGTGTATAACAACATGGGTGGTTTTGATCCCCATTCGGCTCATGCTGCCCCGATGATGGAAAATGCCATGAATATGCCGGGAACGGCAATGGCTGCGACTGTACAAGTGTCACAGTTAAATACAAATTCTGATGAAGTTAAAAAACCGCCAGAATTAACCATTAACGTCACTGGAATCCAATATGCTTGGTTATTCAACTATCCAGATAAGGACGTAACAACGGGTGAACTGCATTTACCCATTGGCAAAACAGTGGAAATCAATATGACAGCTAACGATGTCATCCACGCCTTTTGGATTCCTGAATTTCGGGTGAAACAGGATGCTATTCCTGGTAGACAAACCCATTTGCGATTTACTCCCAGAAAAGCGGGTGATTATGACCTAATTTGTGCTGAATTGTGTGGACCATATCACGGAGTGATGAAAAGCCAAGTAGTTGTGGAAACACAGGAAGCTTTTGATAGTTGGATGCAAGAACAGCTAATTGCTGGTAAAGATATTCCTAATCAAGCGGTAGCTGTGAATTCTATGTCCATGACTGCTGACGAATTTCTCTCTCCTTACACTCACGATATGGGCATTCACTCAGAAATTCTGCATCAAATTAAGTAGTTTGGGAATTACTTGAGTTGCAGCAGTTACAGGAAGAGATTTTGAACCTTTAAGTTATACATTCACACAGGGGGAGGAGGCGGACGTTTGGGGAAGAAAATCCTTCTCCTTTCTGACTCCTAAACTCCTGACTCGGTGACTCTTTTTTGAAAATATGACACAAGCACAGTTAGAAGAAATTGCTCATGTCCCTAACCATGCTGAAGAACATGGGGAAAGGCATTGGCGAGACTTTTTCGGTTTTAGTACAGACCATAAGGTAATTGGGATTCAATATCTGGTAACATCCTTTGTTTTTTACTGCATTGGCGGCGTAATGGCTGATTTGGTGCGGACAGAATTACGGACTCCAGAGGTAGATTTTGTTACACCAGAAATTTACAACAGTCTGTTTACTCTCCATGCCACAATCATGATTTTTTTGTGGATTGTGCCAACAGGAGCAGGATTTGCCAACTATTTGATCCCGCTGATGATTGGGGCGAGAGATATGGCATTTCCGCGTCTGAATGCGGTAGCTTTTTGGATGGTTCCCCCCGCAGGTGTATTACTGGTTGCTAGTTTGGCGGTAGGTGATGCCCCGGATGCTGGTTGGACTTCTTACCCACCTCTGAGTTTGGTGACAGGCCAGGTGGGTGAGGGGATTTGGATTATGAGTATCCTGCTTTTAGGAACTTCTTCGATTTTGGGGGCGATTAATTTTATCGTCACCCTTTGGAAGATGCGTGTTCCCAGTATGGGCATTTTCCAAATGCCTTTGTTTTGTTGGGCGATGATTGCAACTTCGGCTTTGGTGTTGGTATCTACACCCGTGTTAGCTGCGGCTTTGATTTTGCTGGGTTTTGATTTGCTGGCAGGAACAACGTTTTTTAACCCGACTGGTGGGGGAGATCCTGTTGTTTACCAACATATGTTCTGGTTCTATTCTCATCCGGCGGTTTATATTATGATTTTGCCTTTCTTTGGGGCAATTTCGGAAATTCTGCCAATTCATGCCCGGAAACCAATTTTTGGTTATAAAGCGATCGCTTTTTCATCTCTAGCTATCAGCTTTTTAGGGTTAATCGTTTGGGCGCACCATATGTTTACCAGCGGTGTTCCCGGTTGGTTGCGGATGTTTTTCATGATCACGACAATGATCATCGCTGTCCCCACTGGGATTAAAATTTTCGGTTGGTTGGCAACTATTTGGGGTGGTAAAATCCGCTTCACCAGTGCCATGTTGTTTGCTATCGGCTTTTTAGCAACTTTTGTGATTGGTGGCATTAGCGGGGTAATGTTGGCCGCAGTTCCTTTTGATATTCACGTTCACGATACTTACTTTGTGGTGGCACATCTCCACTATGTTTTGTTTGGTGGCAGTGTGTTAGGAATTTTTGCGGCTATTTATCACTGGTTCCCGAAAATGACGGGACGGAAACTGAACGAATTTTGGGGTCAGGTGCATTTTGCCTTAACCATGATTGGTTTAAATATGACTTTCTTGCCCATGCACAAACTGGGATTAATGGGTATGAACCGCCGCATTGCTGAATATGATCCTAAGTTCACAAGTTTGAATCAAATCTGTACTTACGGATCTTATATATTGGCGGTTTCGACATTACCATTTATCGTCAATGCGGTTTGGTGTTGGTTCTATGGGGAAAAAGCGGGCAATAATCCTTGGCAAGCACTGACTTTGGAATGGATGACTTCTTCCCCTCCTAGTATTGAGAATTTTGAAACTCTCCCTGTTTTGACTACTGGTCCATACGATTATGGGGTCAGTGAGGAAAGAATTGAAACTGAACCTGTGTTAACTCCCCAAACTGAATCAGCACTTTAGAAAAGGGACAGGGCGTAGGGGGAAGATTTTTCTGTTTTCTTCCTCCTGACAACTGACAACTGACAACTGACAACTGACAACTAAAAATTTATGCAAGGTCAAATTATTGACACGGCGACAACTGAACTAGATCACCATGCGGTGATTTCTCATCATGAAGCACATCCAGATCATCGCTTGACTGGTCTATTTATGTTTTTGGTGGCTGAGGGCATGATTTTTATGGGTTTGTTTGGTGCATACCTGACTTACCGTTCAACTATTCCTGTCTGGCCACCGACAGGGACACCGGAATTAGAATTGTTGTTACCCACTGTGAATACTTCTATTTTGATAGCTAGTAGTTTTGTGATGCACAATGCTGATACGGCTATTAAAAAGAATGATACGAAGGGAATGCGGTTTTGGTTGGCAATTACCGCTGTCATGGGGGCGATTTTTTTGGCGGGTCAGGTTTATGAATATACTCATTTGGAGTTTGGTCTGACTACCAATTTATTCGCTAGTACATTTTATGTGTTGACTGGTTTTCACGGCTTGCACGTTACTATCGGCGTTTTAGCGATTTTAGCAGTTTTGTGGCGATCGCTTACTCCCGGACACTACAGCAATGAAAACCACTTCGGTATTGAAGCAGCGGAAATTTACTGGCACTTTGTAGACGTAATTTGGATTATTTTATTCGGATTACTCTATTTACTCTAGGTATTTATTACTTAGTTGTTCACTCCACTCGAATAACCTACAATCCCCCCAAGGGGGTTTTTTTGTTTGTACTGGTTATTATTTATGGTATGAGTATATAGTAGGTTGGGTTAAGCGACAGCGCAACCCAACATTATCAAAATTATCAAATATTTTGTCAAATATTTTGTTGGGTAACATTCTTACTTTTCTTTACACAGATTGGTTTTATTGTGTTCACCTACTTACCCATAAGTTTTGTGTCATCTGCAAAAACTCGGCAAACAAGGGTTCTCCAAAATTTATTACTCTCAGGGAAGGCATTTCATCAAACATATCTGGGTAAAAAGTGATCTGGTATTCGCGGCTTTTATAGATAAGTAACCAAGTTCTTTCCCCGTTTGGCTGAAAAATCACCCCAGCAGATTTTAAAATTGTTGATGTGGTAAATAAATGTTCAATGCTTTCTGGTGTGAAGGGAGTGGGTGGAATAGGCTTTTGAATTTCCGCTAAATCAGCATCCAAATCCATTGTCACCATTGCTTCAATTCCTGAACGTAGAGGCGCATCTAATACTGAATCAAACTCAGACATTAATACATCCTCTTCTTCTGGATCTGCACTCATCGCAGCTTGTTCAATGAATGTGGGAACTTTAGCTAAAATGGGTTGGAGATTCCCAACAACTGTAGCAAAGGCGTTAATGCGATCGCGCAATTTTCTGTAAACTTTTGCTTCTACTGTGCCATCATAATAAAAATTGTGAATGCGGACAGTAGTATATCTTTGTCCAATTCTATCAATTCTGCCTATCCGTTGTTCTACTCGCATGGGATTCCAGGGCATATCATAATTGATTAATACCCCACAATTTTGCAAGTTTAATCCTTCTGATGCAGATTCAGTACAAAGCAGAATTTTAATTTCATCCTGGCGAAATTTGCGTTTAATTTCTTCCTTGGGAACTACACACCAAGTAGGTTCACTGTTCCCTGTTGAATGTTGAGTGTTAACTTTTAATAATTCCCCACCACGTCCAGAATAACAAGCTACTTGACTACCATATAATTCTTTTAAAGCATCTCGTAAATAGTCCATTGTGTCTGTGTATTGAGTAAAGACAATAGCACTTTCTCTTTGGCTTAATTCTTGACGTAAAATCTGAATAAAATGGGAAAGTTTACTATCTTCTCCTGTATTTTCAAATTGCTGTAATAAATCTTCTAAATATTGAATTTCCTGGGGGTCTACTTCTTCAAAGAAAGATTCCATTCCCGAAATTACTGCATCATTAGCTTCATCAATATCCGCATAATCATCTTCTGTAATAAAACTGCCTTGTTTAGTTAATAAACAATCTAAACCCCGTTGTAAAGATGCTTTGATAGCGTAGAATGAACTGGTTAAACGTTTCCTGTACAAAGTCATTAAAAAACCGCGACAGGTACGCTGATCTTTTTGTGCTAGTCTGTAAAAATGACGGACATAATTACTAACAGCTTGGTAAAGCGGAACTTCACGGTTAATTTCTAAACTAATGGCATTATCTTGAACAATTCTACTAGGAATATCTTGGGTTAATAATCCGCGTTGATAATATTGTCTCAATGTATCGCGGGTATGACGAAACATCAAATCTTTTAAAGGAGTATTAACTGTTAAATATTGTCGGGAAGTATTAATAAAATTTTCATCTGCTAATAATTGTTTATGATTAGAGATTTTCCTACCTCGTTCCCATAAATCCTGCATTTTATAAGCAATATTTCTATCTTGTTGGTTTAAAAATTGCTGTAATCGAGAACAAGGTTTTCCTCCTTGTTGAAAATAGTCATTAGACATGACTTGCCAAAAGTTCAGGATTTCTGGTTTTACACTACTTGGTAATGATTCAAAATAATTACAGAAGTTATCTCCATAACTCCAATGTCCTTGCATTCCTAGTAAATTTAATAAATCAAAAACTTCTATAGCATCAATTTGCATGGGAGTAGCAGAAAGCAGAATTAAGGCTTGAGTTTTATCCTTTAATTGCTGCATTAATTCTAATAACCGATTCGGTGTTTCTTTGCGATTTTGAGGGCTTTTTCTTCTAGCGTGGTGTGCTTCATCTAATATGACTAAATCCCAAGGTTCTGCTGCTAGTAATTCCTGCATTCTTTCTTTTCTCCGCACTAAATGGGAAGAAGCGAGAATTAAATCTTGGCTATTCCAGGGATTGTTAATTTTTGACTGCTGACGGTATTGTTCAGTTAATAGTGAACTGTGAACTGTGAACAAATTTTGATTGTAACTCCAAAAATGTAAATTGAATTTTTCTCTTAATTCTTCTTGCCATTGGGGTTGGACACTTGCAGGGGAAAGGATGAGTACCCGTTTGGCTTTTTTAGCTAAGAGGAGATAACGTAAAATTAGTCCTGTTTCAATGGTTTTACCTAATCCAACTTCGTCAGCAATAAGAAAACTTTTGGGAAAGGTTTCTGCTACCCGACGCAATATTTTAATTTGGTGTGGCCAGGGTTTTATGGGAATTGATTTTAAACAAAAGTCTAAACATCCAGGATGTTGATGAATATTCGCTAGTTGGTAAAATGCTTGTTTTTCTTCTTCGTTGATGGCTGTTAATTGTTGACTGTTGGCTGTATTTTTTCGGTTATCTGTGAACTGTGAACCGTCAACTGTTAACGGTGAACTGTCAGCATTTTTTATTGGCCGAGAATCAAATTCAATTTGAGGATTCCAGGTAGGTTTAGATGTTGGGGCATAATTTAACAGTTTTTGTTGCACTGCTTCGGGAATTTCAAATACACGGACATTGGGGGATAAGTTATACCACAGTTGTTCAAATCTGGAAACTTCTTCTTCTACTCTATCTAATTCTCTTCCTCCTTCCCAAGAACAATAAACGTGAAAGGATTCGACGTTTTTCTCCCAACCGGCAATAGATTCGTTATTAGAACCATTAAATGCTAATTTATCACCGTTGCTATCTGTAAAGATGCCGACTTTCTCATGAAATATATGTTGAGGATCTAGTTGTTGTATGCTATCTTCTGGAAGTCCATTTTCTTGGAGAGGAATGGCTATTTTGATGTCGAGATATTGATTTTGAATTAACCAACTGAGTATTTCTAAATGTTTGAGTTGGGCAAAGTTTTCTGGTGGTGTTAAGTCGGCATCTAAACGAATTAGTAAAGCATCCCGTAATGTGTATCCTTGTTCTATTGCTTGCAAGTCTTGGGGACTAAATTGGCATCCCATCATTAACCGGATTTTGCCTTGATTGTGTAACATTGCCCCTAAACCCCGCGCTACTTTACTTAAAATGGCGCTGCTAAAAAAGCCTGATTTTCTGTCATATTGGATGGCAGATTCTAAGGCAGGAATATAGAAGTCAGCAATCGTATTGTGGGTGTTGCTGGAGTAGCTGATTTTCCAAGAGGTATCGCGTAGAGGTTTCAATTTTTTAACCAGTTATCTAATTTTAACTTGGGAATATTTATAAAATCTTTAGTCGTTATCCTAATTATCAATTGAGTTTATAATTCTACCTTGATAAGCATGACGTTCTTTGTCAATTTCTGCAAATATTTCGGTTAGTTCAGGTTGATTTTTCCAAGTACCGAATAATTTATTTAGTTTAGCTAGTCTCTCCTGTTCTGTTAATGGTTGTTTTGGTTTTCTGATTTGATTTTCAATAAATTCTAAGTCTATTATTTCTAAGTCTACTATGATTTCTGTTCCATCTGGAATATTGTTAAGTTGTTCTAATATTTCTATATTCTGTCCCCGTTTTATGCCTCTTACTTTCATTTTCAATCTCCTGTGATTAATAGTTATTAGTTGACTGTTTAATTGTCTGTGA
>NZ_AP018316.1:4923597-4973922 GCF_002368115.1 Dolichospermum compactum NIES-806
AAAATTAAATTAATTATACCACCATCGGTTAACAGTCAACCGTCAACCGTTATCAAAATAAATTCATTTGTCCCCCCTCATTATCTAATGGTATCTCAGTTTGTTGATAGGAAACTTTGGCTTTTATTTCATCCATTGCTAACCACAAATCTAATAAAGCTTTTTCTTCCAAAATACGTTTCTTTTCATCTTTGATGTGGGGAATTACTTTTAACGCTACTTCAAATGTCCGCATAAAGGAATCATTGCTAACTAATCCTGTATTTTTCAGAAATCTCCGCACTGGTTCTGTATTTTCTTCTGCTTGGTAAATGGCAATAATGGCGTGCAGTCCATCTACTAAATATCTGCCCGAAAATTCTGTTTCAATGGTAGAAAAGGCGCGTTTTTTTAATCTTTGTTCTGGGGTGAGTAACTTACAAAAGCCACTACCAGAATCTAGTAATTTATGGGTTTTAACTAAGTCGGAAACATCAAAACCACCCACTGCTAAAGCTAATTGTCGGGCTTCATCAAAGGGAAATTCCCGCGCTTCAAAGGTATCCCAAGCGAGAATATACCATTGGGTGAGGGGGTCTATGCCGTTAAAGTCTTTACCTGCTAATAGCTTTTCTAGTCGGTAGGCGACGATGGTTTGACGTACTTCTTCAAAGGCGGCTTTGGGTTCTACTGGGTTGCCCGCACTGTCGAGAATGGAACTGTAGCGGGTAAATACGCTTAATGCACTACCAAAGGCTGTTAAGCAGAGGTCAATACCTGGGGGTTTGATGCGACGGCGGGGGTCTGCTACTCTGTCGGCGGCGGGACGGCTATCTGCTGTTAAGGATTTTTCGATTTCTGGGGCTTTCTCAAAGACGATATTACGCACTTCAATGCGGACATCATCCCACCATGCTTGTTCGGCGTTGGGTTGACGTTTGCGACAGACTAAAAGCACGGTGCTGGATACGGCGTTTTTCTGTGCTTGGTGGAGGTTTTGGGGGTTTTCAGTGCTGACTGCCCAGGAAGCGGTGATTTCAAAGCCAGCGTCTATCAGGGATTTGGCCAGGACATCCCATGCACCGGAGTCTTTATGGTTGAATTGGACTGTCATTACGCCGTCGTCCCGTAATACGCGGTGGTATTCGGCGAAGGCCATGGACATTTTCGCTTCGTAGTCTTGATAAGCAAGTTCTTCTGGGGATATTCCCATGTTACGGAAGCGGGAAGGGTTGGCGACGGCTTCTCGTTCTTTGTCGGTGAGTTCTAAGTAGAATAATTCGGGGAAGATATCGCCAAGGGTGCGTTTAAGCCAGACGTAGAAAAAATCAGATATTTCTGCATATTGAATTGTGGCGTAATATGGTGGATCTGTGATAACTGCATCAACTGAATTATCAGGAATATGTGTTAAGTTATCTGCTGAAGCTGAATGTATTTGAATTGATTTTGAATCATATTTTTCAATTCCTAGAATGCCTTTTGAACCTACTTTAGTTCCGAATAAATCACATAATTTTTCATATTCTGAAGCAAATACATCTGCACACCATCGCCATAATTCACCATGACCATTTTTTTCTGGATAATTCCACATTAAATTAAGTGCGTGTTGTGATGAAGCACCTTCAGAACCAGCCCTAGGAGGATTCCATCGTCCTAATCTACAATTTTCATCAACACACCTATCTAATACCAAAGCTAAATAAGTTGATATTGCTTGTGATTTTTCCCATTCATATTCAGATTGAATTAAAGTTTTAGCTTTATTGATAATTTCCACATAAGTAACAAGCGTTAAAAGTTGACGGGAATTAAATAATTTTGACCATTTATCTATTCCATATCTTAATATTTGATCTGTATTAAATCCGGGATAAACTTCAACATCAGGCAATAAGTCATTATCGCTAAAATAATTATAATTTGAGTTTAAATATTTTTCAGCTTTGCTTACTCCATCTATATCTGAATTATTGGGTACTCTAAATTCTAAACTATTTTTACCTTGACGATAAGCAATAGCATATAACTGATATTCTAAACCTCTATTTCTTGCATAGTTCATCAAATATTCTTGTTCAATCACATTTCCACAATTAGGACATTTGCCAACACTTCGACTAATGGTAGTTGTAGTATCAGGATCATATTCACCATTATTCGTTTGAATAGTTGTCCCCTTTCCCTTTTTACCCTTAATCAATTCAAAATCAACCCGCTTATTTTCAGGATTAGGAATTGGCTTAACTGCACACCATTTATTTAAATTCTGCTTTTCTGGGCGTTTATATAACCACCAATTAGGACTTAAAGGAACAACAGACTCACAACTTGGACAAACAACAGTATGCGCCCATAAATAATTTTGTACCGTTTCCCCCGGTAAAGAAGGGAAAAATTCAGCTAACCTTTTTTCAGCTTCATCACCTACCCACTTCACCCATTTATCAATATCATGCTGTAAATCTGGTCCAAACTTTAAAGGATATTCCATTGCTGCTTTCATCGTCACCACAGCCACAGGATTCAAATCAGAAGCCAGCACATTTAACCCATATCTCGCAGCTTCAAAAGGGATACTTCCACCACCTGCAAAAGCATCTAAAACTGTAGGTGTGCGAGTTCCCCAAATTTGCTCACAATAATCATGCACTTTCTTAATTCGCACAGCAGTAGGAGGAGTTTTGTAGAGTTTAACTTCCTTCCCTGGTTCTAACCCCAATAAATATTCAAATTCCTCCATTGTCACATCTGCCGGTAACAAGGAAGCCAACACACTAGCACGACTAAAGGACAAAGGTTTGCGAGAATACCAACGATGTAACCCCTTAAAAGGATTTCCCCCATGTTCATAGTAAACCTGTTCGTTGAGGAGTTGGACAGGCATTCTTTCTTCTATGAATAAGTGGGGACGTTTGGGGGTTGGGTTAGACATGGAGGTGTAGATGTGTGGGTATTAATTGATATATTGTAATAGAAATGGGTAGTTTGTCAATTGATTAACGGTAATTGTAGTGCGAGCATCTTGCTCGCTATTGAATAACATCAATTATCATCTCAATTATTTAATAGGGTAATTGTAGTGCGAGCATCTTGCTCGCTATTGTTAAATAACATCAATTAAATAACGTCAATTAAATAATATCAATTAAATAATATCAATTAAATAATATCAATTAAATAATATCAATTAAATCACATCAATTAAATAATATCAATTAAATAACATCAATTAAATAATTTATATCTTTGACAATACCTTGTCCAAATTGAAAAAAGTCTTGATTTGTAGGTTGGGTTGAGGCACGTTCACGTTCGCGGAGCGTGGCGTTAGCCATAGTGTGGCGCCATAACCCAAAAAATGCGTCGGGTTGCGCTGTCGCTTAACCCGACCTACAAAAAATGGACAAGGTATTGAGTTATTATCTAGTAAATCCTTAAATGCAAGCGTGAAAAACAAGTGCTATGGTTAAACATCTCCTAGTTGTTGAATCTCCCGGAAAAGTCAAAAAACTGAGTCAAATTCTCGGTGCAGATTGGATTGTCCGCGCTAGTTGTGGACATATCCGCGAACTCAGTAATGAGGGTGATGATTCACTAGGATTTACAATGGATGGTAATACTGTTAGCTGCAATTATGTTCCCCGTGACCAACGCGCAAAGGAAACAATTCAACAATTAAAAGCGGCTGTTAGACAGGTTGATGAAGTTGTTTTAGCTACAGACCCAGACAGAGAAGGAGAAACCATTGCTTGGCATCTTAAAGAAACTTTAGGATTAAAAGACCCCAAAAGAGTAGTTTATACTGAGATTACACCATCAGCGGTGCGGAATGCGATCGCTCACCCCAGAAAACTCGACACTAATCTCATCGGTGCAGGATTATGTCGAGATTGTCTTGATAAACTGGTAGGTTACAAAGGTAGTCCCCTCGTTTGGGCTTTAAATAACGGCGCAAAAAGCGTAGGTAGAGTTCAAAGCGCCACATTACATCTAATTTGTCAGCGAGAAAGGGAAATTCTGGCTTTTGTCCCCCAAGATTACTGGAGTGTGTGGGTAGATTATCAAGAAGGATTTCGGGCTTTTTATAAAGGTAAGGCAAATTCTGACAAAGAAACACCAGAACCAGAAACGGAAACTCATGATGATGCAGCTAGTAACAGCCCAGAGAAACCTGAATCTAAGCGCGTTCTCTCAGAAGCAGAAGCCACAAGGTTAGTTGAGGAAGCAAAACTTCATCCTCATCAAATTATTCACCTAGAAGGGAAGCTGGTTTATCGTCAACCCCCTCCACCATTTACCACCTCCACCCTCCAACAAGCTGCCGGTTCCAAGTTGAAATTTTCCCCCGATAAAACCATGCAGGTAGCCCAAAAGCTATATGAGGCAGGGTTGATTACATATATGCGAACAGATTCAGTTATGTTGAGTCCTGAATTTTGTGCGAGCGCTCGTCAATGGTTGGAACAAAATGACCCCCAAAATGTGCCTCAGCAAGTAGCCAAGCAACGTAGTAGTAAAACCGCGCAGGAAGCACACGAAGCCATTCGTCCCACAGATGTTTTTCGTCCTTCGGTGCAATTGCGGGCAGAATTACCTGAAGATGAGTTTAACCTATATGTGATGATTTGGAAAAGAGCGATCGCTTCTCAATGTCGTCCTGCACAACTTCGCAAAACTCTAGTAATTACGAAATCAGGTAATATTTTATGGCAAGCTAGAGGGCAGGTAATCGAATTTTACGGTTATGCAAAATATTGGTTGAATCTTAGCAAAGATGCCGTTTTACCCTTATTACAACAGGGACAAATACTAACTTTAGAAAAAGCCGGACATGACCAAAAACAAACTCAACCACCACCAAGATATAGCGAACCCAAACTTGTGCAACTCATGGAACGCAAAGGAATTGGTCGCCCTAGTACCTATGCTCCGACAATTGCCACTTTAAAGAAACGCAATTATGTAGAGTTAAAAAAAGATAATCTTCAACCTACAAATTTGGGTTTAGAAGTAGATGAATTTTTGCAAAAGGCTTTACCAGATTTATTAGAAGCAGAATTTACTGCTAAAATGGAAGATGCCCTAGATGCAATTTCTGAAGGAAAAAACTCTTGGCAATATTATCTAACTAATTGGAATCAAAGTTATTTTATTCCTGCGCTTTCCAAAGCTAAAACTGTAGTTACTAATTCATCAACTACAGGTAAAAATAATAATTTTATTGAAAGAAAATATGAAACTTCTAAAACTCGTTGTCCTGATTGCAAAAACTGTTTAGCCAAAATTCCCAGCAGTAAAGTTAAAAAGAAATACTTTCTCAAATGTGTGAGTGGTTGCGAAAACATTGTCCTATTTTGGAGTGATTTTAACAAGAAGTGGGAAGCACCGAAAACTAAAACATCTGCCAATGAAAATGCTCCCAAACCTTCAGCAAAAATCACTTCATATCCCTGTCCTGTATGCAAAAAACCTTTAGAGGAATACAGTTATATTAAAGATGGGCAAAATAAAATTATGTTGCGTTGTTCTGGTCAGGATTCATGGAAGGATAAGAAACATCAGGATGTGGCTTATTTTCATACTGTAAAAGGATGGTGGAGTCCTAAACTTGGGAATTTGAATGTCTAAATCAGGATTCCCAGGATTTAAGGATGTACAGGATGTTATTTTTTATTGTTGATGAAAAATAGCGATTTTTGAATGATAGAGAATATGCTGTTTGCTAAAATTACCAATGAGCGATCGCTCATTGGTAATTGGTACAATCACTGCTAGAATCACTACAACAGGAAGTTCAACCAGTTTCAAAGAAGGGTAACTGTTGAGGAATAGGTTGTAGATAATTCCAGAATTTTAAAACTTACTTG
Source organism: Dolichospermum compactum NIES-806 (assembly GCF_002368115.1). Lineage (NCBI taxonomy): Bacteria > Bacillati > Cyanobacteriota > Cyanophyceae > Nostocales > Aphanizomenonaceae > Dolichospermum > Dolichospermum compactum. The sequence continues at coordinate 4,929,450 of NZ_AP018316.1, forward strand.
CTGATGCGAGCTTTATTTTAGTTAAATTTAATATCAACATCATATGATACAATCAGCCTAACTATTTTTTTAATTTAATACTTAGTGTCAAATATGCCTCATGCTTATAACAGAGCCGCATTTACCACTGGTGCAGACAGCAGCAATTATCTATTATCGTTGTATTGTTCACTTGTAGCTCTGGAACTTGCTATTAAAGATCATCTTAATCCACCCTGGAAAAAGGGGCATACAATAATTACTTGGGTTAATGATTTAGGTGAGACTTCACTTGCACAGCAACTACGATCACAACTTGGTGTGTTGCGTTGTACCGATATAACCGGAAAAGCTGTTCCTGTGGACGGTGACAATTACCCCGGTATTAGATACATTAGACATGACAGCGACTTTCCAGAAACCTCTACGGATACTCAAATTAGAGATGCGTTAGAAACTATTAGAGACATCAAGACAAGTTTAAGAACTAAAGGAGTATCTCTGTAATGAATGCTGCTCAACTACTCAAAGAAGCAAAAAAGCTCGGAGAAATACAAACCATATTTAGATTTCCTTACGTTCATATTATCTATCTGTCTCCCAAGTTTCAAAATATTGATGATGAAGAACGTGAAATATCTTTTGCTCAGGATATTAATATAAGTGTGGCAGAACTAAGGACTACACTCCTTAATTCCCTGCTATCATTAAGACTTCTTACCTCAGAGGAATTTGCACTAGAATATCCTGAAAATCGTCCACGAGAAAGAGGACATCATTGGTTAAGTTCTCTTATCGAACAGCAATTTCAAAAATCAGTTGTTAATGATCAGGTTTCAAAAGAACTAAAAATTGTCCATTTTTATGGATATAAAGGTGGACAAGCACGCTCCACTCTACTTGGACTCATGTCTACAGTTTTAGCTGAAGATGGGTGGAAAGTTCTTGTTATAGACAGTGACATTGAAGCCCCATCATTAGACGTAATTTATGGACGAACTTCCGGTTCTATTTTAGGAACTTTGCTAGGAGTAGTTCAGTCCGTTGCAGAAATAAAACCTGAGCGTGTTAAGTCGATACCTTTAGCTGGATATGTAGATTTATTAGCCTGTCGGCCAACTTCGCCAGATTTTAATATTGATGCTGCGGCATTTGCTCTGCGCTCTGCTCTTGAACCAATGATAATTGAGAATGCAGCTAGGCGAATCTCTGAATTTGCGGCTGAAAAATACGATATCATTTTAATCGATCATCGAGCCGGACTTTCACCAGTAACTTTACCCTGGATGACTACGCTTCCAGGACCAACAGTTGTATGTGTTCGTCTTGATGATCAATGGCTACCCGCTAAACAATTCATAGAATCTGTCTTGAGAACACATATTGCTAATCCTGGAGTTTTTGTTTCTTGGCAGCCAGATAATGAGAATGAAGAATCATATATAAACAGGAATAATCAACAAATTGAAACATTACTAGATATGCTGGCAGAGATAATATCTCAAGAATCAGAAGATGAAGATTCAGAACTTTCTGCTGTTGAAGTTAGAGATCATTGGATTATTTGGCCTTATGACAGTGCTTTTAGATATAGCCGATTGCCAGATAAAAATCAACTAGCACCCAAAAACTTTGATAAACTTAGTAGTCTACGCAGTATTTTAAATATAGCTTCTAAAAAGCAGATTCAAAATAATATACTTACCCCAAGTGGAGCTACAGATGAAGGAGATTTGATCCATACAGATGCTCTCCAACAACTTCTTATACCTGACAATTCAATTTCATATATTTTTGGTAGAAAAGGTACAGGTAAAACTCGATTATTAAAAGAACTAGCCAAAGCAGAAATTGGTGAACCGTTACTTGTAACTGCTGATAATGCAGAAGACAAAGGTTTGAAATCTCCTAGTCCAGAACTATCGACAGCTATTGAGCGTTATCGAGATACGCCTGAGAATTTATGGTGGAATTTACTTTTGGCTGCCCTAGAAACAAAGACAACATCAAGAGAATTGTTAAGAGAAAATTTTTCTCAAAAACTAGAGCAGAATTTTAATGGAACTATTATAAATTTAATTATTGATCAATTAAATCAAAGTCCAAAGCGTACTTTTCTTCTTGATGGTTTAGAAACTGCTTTTGATGCTAAACTTACTTTTACATATATTGAAAGCCTTTTTAGATTTATTCAAACTATTGAATCTGATGATAGACTATCAAATCGTTTACAGTTTAAAATTTTCTTAAGAACTGATTTAGCTGAAAGAGGCTATCAGAACATTGAGCAACAAATATTTGGAAAGGTAATTTATCTAAATTGGGATACCCAAAAAATATTTAATTTTATATTATCTCGAATACGTAATATTAACTGGTATCGACAAAATTTTCCAGACTTAATAAAAAGAATAGAAGAAAAACGCGAAGATATTCGGAGAGGTGTTTTATCTACTGAAGAATGCGAAAATTTATTATTAATGGCTTTCCCAGAAAAACTGCGGAGAAATAATCTGGCTACTAAAACATTTCTGAAAACATATTTTGCAGATAGTGCCAGCGAAACACCAGAAGATAGCACCACTGATAAACTTCGTTACTATCCACGTATTTTCGATAAATTTATTCAAGTAATTGCAAATCCCACATCTACTGATGTAGGTTCTTTTACAGGTAAACAAATTGAAGATGGTAAAATCGATCCTTCACTCATTGTTATAGCTCATGAAGCAGCAGCAAAAGATTATTTAGGGCAGTTGCGTTCTGAACTAAACTATCTAATTAATCTTGCAGATCATATGTCTGAAAATGAACAAAAAATTAGGTCTTTACTTAGTGCATTTGATGGACTGAAAACACCTTTTAAGTTAGATCAATGTATTTCTGAACTAGCTGAAAAAACACAGATAGATAAATCAAAAATCAGGAATGCGATTGAGAGTATGAAGAGAGTGGGAATGTTTGAAGATCGTCCTAAGTATACTGGCGAACTACGAGTTGGCCGCTTGTTTAAATCATCATTGAGAATGAAATATAATCGTAAATATCCTCATAAAGATTCAGGTAATTAAAACCTTCTACATAAAAAATGAGACCCTAAAAAAGGGTGTTAGCAAGTAGGTTGGGTTTTCTTACGTCAACCCAACATTTATTTCATAATATTAGAGGGTATTCGATTTGAATACAATTATAATTTATTAACTTTCTAAAATATTAGAATCTGTTGCTAAAGTTTGCGCTCCTGTTTGCATCAGTTCAATATCTGCTATTGTCCAATTACGAGGATGCTGACAATGATGCGCCACTAATAGTCCCCATAATCCTCGCGGTATGAGAATTGGGACTACCAAATTGGCGCGAACTTGCATACTGCGAAGGAAATCACGGTGACAATCCTGAATTGGTTCTAATTCTATATCAGCGATCGCTCTAATTCGTCCTTCTAAGTACAAAGCAGCATACTCATGGTTAAAACAACCGCTTGGTCCGGTAAAACCAAGAATCGAATATTCATCAGCGCTCAATGACTCAAATGTTACCTGCCCTTGCCATTGTTCATAGAAATAATACAATACTACACGATTAGCCTGAAGTGATTCTCTTAGGTAATTTGTCGTTTGTCGCACTAATTCATCGCGTTCTATTTTGACAATCAGGCGATCAAGTAATTTTTGTAACCCCTCATCAGGGTGACAACTTGAGCGATTTTCAAATTCTGGGGAAGAAGGAAGTTGCACAGATTTAAAATAATGACTAATTAAACAATTTCAGATTTCTATAGAAACTTATCAGACATTGTACAGAAAATTATTCTTATTTAATAAAGAAATAATATAGTTTATGAACCTAGTACCGCAGGGCGGAAATCAAAAGTCAAAAGTCAAAACACAGACAGTATAGGCTTTTTGGCGATTGAGAATGGTTGGTTTATTTACGCCGTGTTGTACTAGTAATTGGTGATTGGTAATTAGGGAGAATTTTTTACCCATTACCAATTACCCATTACCTAACTCCAGCTATACTGGGCAAATTAACTTTTAAGCGTTTCAATATCGCTTCCCGTCCTTGCATTGCTAAAGTATCTTCTAAAGGTGAAAGTTTAATTTCTTGCTGATATTTCAACTTTAACGCAGTTTGAATTAACCAATCGGCTACTATTGGATTTTTTGGTAATAATGGACCGTGAGAATAGGTAGCGATCGCATTTTGATAAAACGCTCCTTCTGTCCCATCTTCTCCATTATTCCCCAAGCCATACACCACACGCCCCAAAGCTTCCACTTTTCCTAATGTAGTTCTTCCACCATGATTTTCAAACCCGACTAAATAAGGTTTTGTTCCCGCCATTGCTTCTAGTTCCTGGGCTAACCGGGAAGCTGTTACTTCTATCACCAAATTACCAATACATCTTTTAGTATTTTCACCAGGATGAACAGAAACTAAATCTAAGATTCCTAAACCTTCAATTCTTTGTCCAAAGGCTGGTTCATAATAATTTCCTAGTAATTGCGGAGAACCACAAGTAAAAACTCCCGGAGTGCCATGTTCGATTTTATCACGCACTGCCTCCGCTTTTGCCCCTTGCAAATCCCGCATGACAATTTCTTGCTGACGATCCTGTGCGCCCCCACCAACAATTACATCTACTGATTTTATATCTTCTGCCGTGGACTCTTGGTCTAAAGGTAAAACAATAACATTATATCCCCGCCATTGAGCGCGACGTTGGATAGTGATCACATTTCCGCGATCGCCATAGGTACTCATCAACTTGGGATATAGCCAACCAATAATAATTTCCATCGGTTTATAACTTATAAAACCTTTACTATAGCAGGAGTCAAGTAGGGGAGCAGAGCCTCCTCCCATTCCAAATTGTTGCAATATATTAATGAATTTCAAGTTTAGTAAACAGACAACACAAAGAAAAAAACTCGTGCTAGATTAAGGGTATGGTACAAAAAGGTTAAAAGTCAAACCTTAAATCCAAACTTTTCATTAGAGTTTGTGCCTCCTGCTCTAATGTGTCGGCAATCAATTTTAGATTTTAGCTTCCTGTCAAAGTTTTTTCGCCTAAATCTCACCAAATTGTCATTGGAGGTGTTGAACTCACAGCCAGAAGTGCCTGCCCATGAGAAATAAGGGAAGCGTAATTTAAATCGAATTGAATTGATTGCTTATCAAGTCCACTTCTATTATTTTTGTATTGAACTACAACCTAATCAAGAAACCGCTGTAAGCTGCTGATAGTCCTTCGTAGCTTGTAGCGGTTTCTGCTATGTATACTAAAAATAAAAAAAACAGGTATTGTTAATGAATCAAAAAAATATATTCTCCGTCAATAGAGATATCAGCTATAGCAGGAGTCACCGAGTCAGGAGAAAACCCCTTTGGTAGCAATAACTTGACCCTTGATTGATGTCTTAACCGCCTTGGCACTTGCTATATTTACCGATTTCTCACAGAGGTTATATTTATGTCATTACAATCACTTCGGGTTTTATTGTTGAGTAGTCTGGGCTGTTCTTTATTTTTTGGTAATACTGTAGCTTTTGCTCAAGTTGTTGTTCCTACAGTTCCATCCGGCTCTTCCACCACCATACCAACTTCCACCACAGTTGACAGTAGCACCAGGTTTAGTTGTCAATCCAACAATGGACAGTTTACAGTCATGTATCAGCCCGAAAGTCAACCAGGACAATATTTTGCTTGGGCTGCACCTCGGAGTTTAGGAGGCGGTTGGGATGCTCAAAAACGTTGTCAAGCGATCGCCACCCGTTTAGAATTATATCGCCCAGATGGATTACAAGAACTGCAAATAGCGGCAGAAAATAGCGAAAATATTATCTGTGTCACCACCGAAGCCCAACCCAATTGTCGAATTGTCTTGACAGTCCCTCGTGGCAAAGATCCTTATACTATTCGGAATAGTGTATTCCAAAACCTCACTAATGCCGATGGTGGACAACAAACCATTGCTGTCAATACCTACACTAATCGTAATAGCGGTAATGGCAATAGCTTATACAGTCTAGGGCAAACGCTTTTAGGTCGTAGCAAGAATCAAGTTACTTCTACTAAAGCTGGGATTAATTTAAAACCATACCTTGATCCTCAAGATGGTGGTACAGGCGGAAAACTGAGAAATGGAGTAGCAATTAAGGGTAATACCACACGCCAAAGTCCCAGTCGGCTAAATCCAGGCAGATTTCGTTAATTAAGTATATAGGGCTTAAATCCTTTTCCCCCTGCCCCCTGCCTTGTCACAACGACAATTTTTAACGCCAACCTACTGATGATTCCGGACAACCACAGGGGGTTTGCTCCTACAGTATTTTTGTAATTATATTTACCTTTTTAGAGAAATTAAATTTACCCTTTATATAATTTTGTCCTGTATTAACTTATTAGGTGTTGTAATTATTTCTCAGGATAGATTTTTGAAGATTAGCTAGTAAGTGAAGAATATGCAATAACCGCAATGACTGGTTATCTAATTTAGTTTGCTAATTCGTCATTATGCCCGATTTCCTACAAAGTAAGTTTGATATGACAAATTTATTAATTTATGGTAAGTTGGTACGATAATATCCAGATATCAACATTCTGACTACTTAAATGCCCAGAAATCAACTTTTGGTTATTGACAAATAATTAGTATTTAAATACTACACTGACACCAAAGTAGAGTAAAGTAGTCATAAATTGTATAACTTAACCAAAATATAACTTGGTGACAATCTAGTTCTACTATCTTTTCAAGAGAAATTAACAATGGTGACAAACCTGATTACAAACAATATGAATCAAGTTCTACAATTGGGCGATCGCATCCTCCAGCCCACAGAGGTTTTATCATTATTGTCGGAATACCAGCTATTACCGCTATTAATTAAGGAAATATTCATTGATCAAGCGATCGCAGAAATTGTCTGTACCCCAGAAGAAGAACAACTAGCCTGTGAACAATTAGCCCAACAATATCAAGGACTAGAACCACAGAGCGAAAGTTTCCAAAAACTGAAAATCATGGCGGTACGACAATTAAAACTAGAAAAGTTCAAAGAGGAAACCTGGGGAGGGGATTTAAACTCCTACTTTTTTCAACGGAAAAACCAGTTAGATAGAGTGATTTATTCCCTAATTACCACCTCGGAACTTGGTATCGCTCAAGAAATTTACTTCCGTATTCAAGAGGGTGAACAATCTTTTGCGGAATTAGCACGGGAATACGCCCAAGGACCAGAATCCCAAACAGATGGCTTAGTCGGACCCATAGATTTACAATCCCTCCATCCCACATTGGTGAATATCCTCTCCAAAAGTCAACCACAACAACTATCACCACCAACTCAAATCAATAACGTCCTAGTAATTGTCCGATTAGAAAAAATACTCCCAGCCCAACTAGATCGTCCCATGCGACAACGATTACTAAATGAACGATTTAATCAGTGGTTACAAACACAAATGACAGAACAAAAATGTCAGATTCAGACCATATAAATCGCCAAATATCAACCTTTTCGCCAAAATGAAGTGAAATAAATAACTCAATCAATATGACTTATATTCAGAGTACCTTTGAAGAATTCATTGCCAGTATTGAAGGATTTGATAAATTATCAAAAGAGGAAATTAATAACCTCTTATCATCACAAATTCTCCAGCCTTTACGTTATCGCATAGGACAAAAAATTATTGGTAAAGAACAACTACCAGAAAGGATTGCCATTCTTTACCAAGGCAACGTTAGACTATTGGGATATAATCCCCAAAACCAATTACCAATTACATTAAAATTACTCCAACCAGGGGCAACAATTGGCGAAATTGCTTGGTTGCGTGAAATTCCTTGTGAAACAGCGATCGCTTCCACAGAAGTCATCTGTTTAACCTGGAAAGCCGCAGATTATTTGCAATTTATCAACCGCAATCCAGCCTTTGCTAAAGCTCGTCAAAACCAAAGTCACCTCATTGAAATCTTTGATATTTTGAGTTCCCAGGTAGCACAAAAAGCCTTAGTAAATCACAACCTCAAAGACATTACCCAACAGGCTCAATTAGAAGCAAAAATTCATTATTTATCACCAGGAAAAACCGCCTTAAGAGAATTAGACAGCGATCGCATTTGGTTTGTGAGTGGTCGTAGTTCCCTACCCAATTTCCCCCCTAATTCTCGCCTAGAAACCGACGTAATTGAAGTTAAAGGCAACATTCCTCTCCGCTTATTGGGCATTAATCATCAAGACCTATCATTACTTGATGGTCTTACCATTGAATCTGAAACATTAGAAACTATATCAGATAGCAGAGTAGATTCGGAAATTCCCTACGCCCAAGAACCAGAATTTGTTCCCTCCACCACATCAAACAAGAAATTTAAAAATCAAAACTATCCATTTTTCCGGGGACAAGGAGAATTAGATGCCACTCTAGCTTGTTTTCAAATGCTATCCAAGCATTTAGAAATGCCCTTTCGGAAAGAAGTAGTGCGGCGGATTTTAAACGACCAAATTAAGCGTCAAGGTAGTATATCTTTTCAAGTTTGCGCTTATTTATCCGAACTAATTGGACTTAAATCCCAGCTAGTTGATGTTCCCGCTGTTTCTATCAATCGGATTCCCACACCAGCATTAATTCGCTATCGTGACAGTTTTGCTGTCCTCTATGCAGTAGATGGAAAAACAGTAGTTTTGGGTTTACCATCTCAAGGCATTATCAACTGCCAAATTAGTCAATTGGTAGAAGAATTAGAAACCGATGACGCTAATCTTCAACCACAAGTTAGAGTCTTATTACTGAGCGCAACCAAAGAAACACCGAAAGAACGCTTTGGGTTATCTTGGTTTGTTCCTTACTTGTCACGTTACCGCCGGGTACTGATAGAAGTATTTATTGCTTCCTTCTTCGTCCAACTAGCTGCCCTCGCTAATCCTCTAGTTATTCAGCTAATTATTGATAAAGTCATCGTCCAAAATAGTATTAGTACCCTGAATATTTTAGGAGTATTACTATTAGCAGTGGGTGTGTTTGAAGCAGTATTAACAACCTTGCGGACTTACTTATTTGTAGATACCACCAACCGCATTGATATGAGTTTGGGGTCACAAATTATTGACCACTTACTACGCTTACCACTGCGCTATTTCGATAAAAGACCAGTTGGTGAACTATCCACCAGAATTAATGAATTAGAAAACATCCGTCAGTTTCTCACCGGTACGGCTTTAACAGTAGTGTTAGATGCCCTATTTTCCGTTGTTTATATAGTTGTCATGTTGTTTTACAGTTGGCAACTAACTTTCGTCGGATTAGGGACAATTCCTCTATTTGTGGTAGTGACATTAGTCGCTGCTCCCACAGTGAGTAGACAATTAAGAACTAAAGCTGAACGGAATGCCGAAACTCAATCTTATTTGGTTGAGGTGATGTCAGGTATTCAAACAGTTAAAGCCCAAAACATTGAATTACGCTCCCGGTTTTCTTGGCAAAAGAAATATGCTAAGTTTGTTGCCGCTGGTTTTAAAACTGTTCTCACTTCCACATTAGCGAATTCAACCAGTCAGTTTCTCAGTAAACTTAGCAGTTTATTAGTTTTATGGGTGGGAGCTTATTTAGTTTTGAAAGGAGAATTAACATTAGGAGAATTAATTGCCTTTCGGATTATTTCTAGTTACGTTACTACCCCGATTTTACGCTTGGCGCAAATCTGGCAAAACTTCCAAGAAACTGGTTTATCTTTAGAACGATTAAGTGATATTGTGGACACACCACAAGAAGCAGAAATAGATCGGAATAATATTCCCCTTCCTGCTGTTAATGGTGCTGTTAAATATGAAAACGTTTCCTTCCGATTTGCTGCCAGTGGACCACTACAACTCAGCAATGTTAGCGTCGAATTTGCCCCAGGTAAATTTGTGGGCATTGTCGGACAAAGTGGTTCAGGCAAAAGTACAATGATGAAATTACTGCTCAGACTTTATGACACAGAATCTGGCAGAATTTTAGTTGATGGTTACGACATTGCCAAAGTTGAACTTTATTCGCTGCGGCGGCAAATTGGCGTAGTTCCCCAAGATACCCTCTTATTCGATGGCACAGTTCAAGAAAATATTGCCTTAACAAATCCTGATGCCACAACGGAAGAAATTATTGAAGCCGCACAAATTGCCGTTGCACATGAATTTATTATGACCTTGCCCAATGGTTATAATACAAGAGTTGGGGAACGGGGATCAGCCCTTTCTGGTGGACAAAGACAGAGAATTGCGATCGCTCGTTCTGTATTACAAAGACCTAAAATCTTAGTTTTAGACGAAGCCACCAGCGCCCTAGATTATCCCACAGAAAGGCAAATTTGTCTGAACTTAGCTCGCGCCTTCAAAGGCAACACAGTCTTCTTCATTACCCACCGTTTAAATACAGTTAGTAATGCCGATACTATCGTCGTCATGGATAATAGTAGAATGATAGAACAAGGTAGTCATCAAGAACTCATGGCCGCTAAAGGTCATTATTTCTACCTTTATCAACAACAGGAAGTAAACTTGTAATTTGTTAGTTAGTTGTAGGGGTTTAGCTCATGCTTTACCTTGTTCATCTCGTTCCCAGTCTCTGACTGGGAATGCCATTACAGAGACTCTGCCTAAAGCCGTTATAGAATTCATTCCTATACAGAGTAGGAAACCGAGAAAACGAACAAAAGCAAGTCATACATTAGACTTTTCAACCTCTAAAATTACACACCACTAAATATTCAATCTAAAATCCCAAATCCCAAATTATTATGACTCAACTTAATGGTAGTTACAGCAACGGCAACGGCAACGGAAATGGTAACGGAAATGGTAACGGTTCTTATAGAGATGCACAAGTATTAACACCACCCAAACCCGCTCCTAAACAGCCAAAACCCGATTTTAATTTTAATAACTTCGAGCAATCTGTAGTTTTACGCCAATCCCCAATTTGGTCACGAACCATCATGATTACTCTCATGGGATTAGCTTGTTTTGGAATTATTTGGGCTTGTTTAGCAAAAATTGAGCAAGTAGTCCCCGCCACAGGACAATTAAAACCAGAAGGAACAGTCAAAGACGTACAAGCTCCCATCAATGGAGTTGTAAAATCACTGTATGTAAAAGATGGTAAAGAGGTCAAACCAGGAGATTTATTATTAACCTTTGATTCCATTGCCACCCTAGCCGAATTAAATTCATTGAATAAAATTCGGGTAGCTTTAATTCAAGAAAACAATATCTATCGTCGCTTAATGGGAGCAAGCACCGGAATAGATGCTGAAATAGCATTTTTACGCAGTAGACTACCAGGAGAATCAGCTTTTCTGCTTAAAAGTCGCGCTTCCTTAGTAGCAGAAAATGAATTATTACGTTCTCAATTAAGAAATTCACCAGGAGCAGCAGGTACAGGAATTGATGAACAACAATTATTAGCAGTTGCTAAAACAGAATTAAAATCCCGTTCCCAAGCCGCAAATTTAGAAGTTGAGAAAACCAGAAAACAACTTTCTCAAACTAAATTTAAACTACAAGATACTAAGAATGGTTTAGCAATTCAAAGTCAGATTTTAGCTAGTTTGAAAACCTTAGCCGAAGAAGGTGGAATTTCCAAACTGCAATATCTGAATCAGCAACAACAGGTACAAACCCTTTCAGCAGAGATATCACAATTACAGGAAGAAGCAAAACGACTACAATTTGAGATTGATAAGGGAAAAGAGCAATTAACCAATACAGTTGCTAGTTCTGATAAAACTATTTTGGAAAAAATCGGTGCTAATAAACAACGGATTGCCGAAATTGATAGTCAATTCATGAAAATTATCCTAGATAATGAACAGCGTTTAGCAGATATCAATAGCAAAATATCCCAAACACAATTAAATGTTAGATATCAAGAACTCCGCGCTCCAGTAGGAGGTGTAGTTTTTGATTTACAAGCTAAAAATCCGGGTTTTGTTGCCAATTCTACCCAAAAATTACTCCAAATTGTCCCTAAAGATAGCCTAATAGCAGAAGTTTTTATCACTAATAAAGATATTGGTTTTGTCAGGAAAGGTATGAACGTAGATGTAAGAATTGATTCCTTTCCCTTTAGTGAGTTTGGTGATATTAAGGGTAAAGTAATTGATATTGGTTCAGATGCTTTACCTCCAGATCAAAACCATCAATTTTATAGATTCCCCGCCAAAATTAAGTTAGATAAACAACAATTAAGTCTCACCAATCAAGATAGAAAGATATCCTTACAGTCCGGTATGTCTATTACTGCTAATATTAAAGTCCGGGAAGAACGGACAGTCATGAGTTTATTTACAGAGATGTTTACCAAGCAAATCGAGAGTTTAAACGAAGTCCGTTAGGGATTTTCAAAAGACTTAACTTATAACCTAGATGTGTAGGGGTTTAGCACTGCTAAACCCTATGGAATCAAACGATTAAGCTATTTTCAGTATATGCTAAATTACTTTGTTACTTATGTATGATAATATTTGCAAATTTCTAGCGGAAAACTTCAAAGACGACTTAGCAACATGGTTACTAGGTTCACCAATTAAATTAACAGAACTTAGTCCTACAGAATTATCTAATGAACCAATTAGAGCCGATTCATTAATACTATTACAATCAGATGAATTAGTTCTACATATCGAATTTCAAACCGACACTGACAAAGATATGCCTTTTAGGATGTTAGATTATCGAATCAGGGGTTATCGTCGGTTTCCTCAGAAAAAAATGCGTCAAATAGTCATTTATTTGCGAAGAACAGAGTCAGAATTAGTCAATGAAGACAGTTTTAGATTAGAAAACACTTACCATCAGTTTGATGTCATCCGTCTATGGGAACAACCCACAGATAAATTTATGACTGTTCCCGGTTTATTGCCTTTTGCTGTGCTAAGTCGGACAAAAGATCCTACAATGGTATTAACCCAGGTAGCGCAAGCTGTAGAAGCAATTAACGACCAACAGCAACAAAAAAACATCGCTGCTGCCAGTAGCATCTTAGCAGGTTTAGTGTTAAAAAAAGATGTAATTAGGAAGATTCTCAGGAGTGAGATTATGCGCGAATCAGTCATTTATCAAGAAATCCTCGAAGAAGGTGAAGCTAAAGGTAAGGCTGAAGGTAAGGCGGAAACAACCAGAAAGTTGGCTTTAAACTTGTTACGAATTGGGATGAATTTAGAACAAATTGCTGAAGTTACAGAATTATCTCTTGAAGAAGTTCAAACTTTACAAAGTTTGACATAATTAACATTGAAAAAATCTATTTCTCTCTATCTAGTTTTTATAAAGTCAATGGGAGAAATAGATTCATTTATTTAACATTTTACTGAAGTTTAGACTAATTTCCCATCCTAATCCGCCAAAGTCTCTGTAGGCGAGGCTTTAAGGGTTTCCAAGTTATTCTACGTCTTGTAAGTCATAAACTTTATACAGCAAGGGGTTGAGCCTACAAAAAAAGATTTAGTCTAAACTCCAATTTCTAACCAATCTTCGATAATTGGTAAAACTCCATCTGGTAAATAAACAGTTCTATCTTTACCACCTTTACCGCTGCGGACTTTAACACTGCCAGAATGGAATTCATTGCTGGTAAGGATACGAGCGATCGCATTTAAAGATTCCCCCATCGCGGCACGAGAACCGGGTGTAACTTGAAACTGTGAATTTAAGCACAATTGGGCTATATTTGTGCCGGACTATACTTATAATTAAATACACGATAAATAGATCCCGTCGAGGATCTAACTTGTAGAGTATCACTTTGCCTCAGAGATAAAGGTAAAGGTGCTGTTGACAGTCAAAAACTCAGTGTCAAACCATCAATATATTGATTTCTATGCTGCCTTCCATCTTCAAAACCTGTATTCCCAGAGACGAAATTTTAGCAGGGGAACTCTCCCCCGAATTATTCGCAGCTAAATTACGCTTGGTAGTTGAAGGCACAGCCCCCTACGTCTACCAAGATCCGACAACCTTTTTCGCTAACACCTTTCCTACAGATGGGTTAAAAACCCTGATTTCCGAAGTATTTGGGCGATTAGGAGGTGCTGCTATTGGTTCTCCTATTATTCGCTTAGAAACCAGTTTTGGGGGTGGGAAAACCCATGATGAAATCGCCTTGTGGCATATCGCCAAAAATGGGCGGGAAATCCCTGGATTAGAGCGTTTTGTTGATAATATTAATTTAATTCCAGAGCGTCCAATTCAAGCATCGGCGATCGCTTGCCAAGACTTAGATCCAGTTAACGGTGTTTACCATTCAGATACAGGCATTACCACCTATACCCTGTGGGGAGAAATAGCTTATCAAATCGGTGGTGTAGCAGGTTACAGCTTACTCAAAGGTTCTGATGAACAACGAGTTAGCCCCGGCACTGTAGTTTTAGAACGCATTACCCAAGGGCAACCCACAGTAATTATTCTCGATGAAATAGCCCGTTATCTCAGGGCAGCTAAAGCCACAGTAGTTGGTAATAGCGACTTAGCAGAACAAGTTGTCGCCTTTTTATTCTCCCTCATGGACTTGGCAGCAGCTTCTAATAACTTAGTCTTTGTTTATACCCTCGCCTCCTCCACTGATAGTTTTGGGGCAGAAACTACAGAAATTCGGGAAACTATTTCGGCCACAGCTAGACAAGAACGGATTCTCAAACCCAGCACCGATGTGGAAATTTACAATATCGTTAAACAACGGATGTTTAACAGCATCGAAGCCAACGCAGCCAGTGATGCCGCTAGAGAATATCTGCAAACTTATAAAGCCAGTCGGATTGACTTACCAGATGGCTGCAAAGATGCCCGTTATGCCGAAGGAATTGAACAGAGTTATCCCTTCCATCCTGAACTATTTAGCCTATTAACCAAAAAAATCGCCTCCATTCCCAACTTCCAACGCACCAGGGGCGCATTACGCCTATTTGCTGGAGTTATACGTTATCTATGGCAAAATATTCCCAATTCCCAGTCCCCAGTCCCCAGTCCCCAGTCCCCAATTTGGATACCTCTAATTCACACCCATCATATCCCTGTAGGCATTGAAGAAGAAATTACCAGTGATTTAACTTCTCGACTGGGTAGAGAATTAATGCGAATCCCCATTCAAGCAGACATTTATAACCCAGATGGTAGAGAAGCATATAGCCAATTACAAGACGCAGAATGGCAAGCAGCCGGCAAACCTCCCTTTTCTACATGGGTAACTAGAACCATTTTCTTACATTCTATTAACCAAGGAATTGCCGCAGGTATTCGTCGTCCTGAATTAAACTTATCCCTACTGACACCAGGATTAGAAATTGGCTTTGTACAGACTGTTTTAGACAGACTCACAGCAGTAGCGTGGTATTTAGAAAATGATCCAACTACCTCCATTGCCAGATTTAAAGAAGAACCATCACTCAATAAAATCATTTCCGAAGAAAAAGCACAAATTGGCATTACTGAAGCCAAAGACGAATTAAGAAAACGCAGGGATACGATTTTCGCGGATAAATTCTTTAAATTAGTTTCAGCACCAATAAGTCCCGCAGATGTAGATGATGTTGCTGATAGCGTAGCTTTGTGCATTATTAATTTTGATGATGCTGATATTTCTTCAACCACAGATGGACCACCTGCTATAGTAGAACGCATTTTTAACAACACTGGAGAAGCAGGAAAATTCCGCACTTATAGAAATCGCCTGTTATTTCTTATTGCTAACAAACAAGAATTACAACGTGCCATTGAGAATGTGCGAGAATATCGGGCTATGCAAAATATTCTCAATTCTCCTAATCGTTTGCAAGACTTATCAGAAAATCAACAAAAACAACTCAAAGGACGTAAAAGTGATTGTGAATTAAAGATTAGAGTATCCATTACTAATACCTATCGGCATTTATTTTACCCTGCCAATGATCCGGTGAAAGCCCCCAAGGGTTTAATGCACTATCCCCTACCTGCCCAAGAATCTGGTGAAGTCAAAGGTAATAACCAACAGGATATTATTTTAAAATCTCTCAAAGATTGTCAAAAAATCCGTCAAGATGAAGCACAATCTTATGCACCAGCATTCATATTACAGAAAGTTTGGCCAGCAGGGATAAATCATTGGACAACGAAAGCATTAAAAGAAACTTTTGCTAAAGATTTGAGTTTAAATATTTTCGCTGATGCGGAAATATCTAAATTACGAGAGACAATTCGCACAGGAATTTTAGATGGTAGTTGGGATATAAAAATTGGCGAGAAACTATTCATCAAAACTGATGATAATAAAATTGTTCCCCCTGATTCGATAGAATTTTCTGAAAAAATAGAATTGTATCGTCGGGGTATTCTCCAACCACCCAAACCACGAGAAATTGAACTGAATGCCCAAGTTATGCCTAGTACAGATAAGTTAAAACCTGTGCGGTTAAGGTGGAAAGCATCTGGGGCATTGACAATTAAATTGTATCAAGAAAATACGGAAATCAATGATAGGGTGTTTCGTCCTAGTGATGAATATGAAACTACCATTACCCAAACTACTATTTTTAAAATAGTTGTTGACTACGGTAATGAAGAAATAGTTGAAAAAGAAACTAAAGCCTCCATAATTACTTATGGTACTGGTACTTATGGTACTGGTGGAACTTCTTCTCCTGGTGTGGCAGAACCGGGAAGTTTATTTGCCGTCAAACCAGAAACATTTAATGCTGAAGGTACACACAATAGTGTATTTACTCAATTAGCTGACTTTATCAAAGATAATCAAGCCGAAGGAATTGAATTGTTAGAAATTTCGGTGGCAGAAGTAATGGACTACCGCAAGTTATTAACTGCCTTTCCTTTGTTGATGAAATTACCCCTCCAAATTGACCAGACAGCAAGTATAACCTTGGGAGAGCAATTTATTCGTTTAGAGTACCAAGGACTATATAAAGGGTTTAATAGTTTTCAGAATACTCTTAATACCTTGTTAGGTAGTAAAGATGTCAAAGCAGATGTATTCTTGAAGTTAGAATTTAAATTTTTGTCACCAATTCTGCCAGAGGGAACAGAAATAAGTAATATCAAAAGTGCCTTAAACCGAAATCCGGTGGACAGGTTGAATTTAATGGCGAAATTGATCTATTAGTTGACGGTTAAGCTGATATGCAGCTAAATTGTATACAGCTTTTTCAGTGTTATAAGGTACACATTTAGCGGGCAAGATGCCCGCACTACAAGGGTTTTATGATTTCAATTTGTACCTGATTGTAACGAAATATGCTGTAATTGAGAAATCCTGAAATTAAAGTAGTGCAAGCATCTTGCTTGCATTCCTTATCCGAATTAAACACACAACAGCTTAACAGTCAACGGTTAACAGTCAACAAATATGCAAGAATTTCAGTTGCGTGTAGTTTCCACAGATAACAATAACTTTGTAGTAGAATTATATCAGTGTGCTTATAAAAAGGCAGGAGAGAAAAAACGTCCTTCTGCCAAGCGCATTGGTAGGTTAAAGGGTAGTGCTTTAATTCAGGTAAAACAGGCAATTTATGATTGTTTAAAGGCCAATAATTATGATCCTAAAACGTTAAGTCATAATCGCCAAAGTCCTTATGTTTTAACTGAGGAAACAGGGATAAATTTAGCTTTGTTGTTTCAGACGGTGCAACCACTTTCTAAGCCAGAACGTATTGCTAATATTGCCCAAGGTATAAAAGCAATGAGTTATGAGGAATCCCATTATTGGTTTGCTAAGATTAGTAATGGAAAGCGTAGTCAGGCGTTAAAAGCGATTAGGGTATTATTAGGAGATTAAATACTTTACATGAAGCAGTAATATCTTTAGAACTCATCCATGATAATGTTGACTATGAATACAGTAAAGATTGATGTTGATTGAGGGATGATGGATAATTATGCTTTGATTTTAAATTTCTAATTTAATGGATATTAACCAACAAAAAGAACAATTTAGCATCACTTAATATTAGGAAATATACATTGAATTTTATGGATTCCCATTCCCCACTGTGTCAAGCCATAGCCCATCGTATCATCACCAGTCCTCAAAAAAGAATTACTTTTGCGGAATACATGGATATGGTGTTATATCACCCAGAACATGGCTATTATTCTAGTGATGCTATCAAAATTGGCTTTCGCGATAGTGATTTTTTTACATCTGCCAGTTTAGGCGCTGACTTTGGGGAATTACTAGCAAAGCAATTTTACCAAATGTGGGAGATTTTAGATCAACCTATACATTTTGATTTGGTAGAAATGGGGGCAGGACAAGGTATATTAGCATCCCATATTCTCAATTATATACAGCAAGAGTACCCAGATTTTTTTGGCGCAGTCAAATATATTATTGTTGAAAAATCACAAAGTTTAAAACAAGAACAACAACAACGGTTACAAGATTTTGCTGTTGATTGGTGTAACTTGGAAGAAATTCCTCACAAATCTATTAACGGCTGCTTCTTTTCCAATGAATTAGTGGATGCTTTTCCAGTCCACCAATTTATTTTAGCAGCAGGGGAATTGCGGGAGATTTATGTCACGATTCAGGAGGAAATAGACAATCTTGCAGAATTGAGCAGTGAAATCAGTGAAATCCAGATAATCCGTGATCCTATATTTATTGAAGTAATAGGAGAACCATCAACACCACAATTAGGAGAATATTTTAAGTTAGTAGGAATTGATTTAAGCCAAAATACTTATGAAAATGGCTATCGTAGTGAAATTAATTTAGCAGCTTTGAACTGGTTGGGTATAGTGGCAGACTGCTTGGAACGGGGGTATGTGCTAACAATTGATTATGGCTACCCTGCTCATCGTTATTATAACCCTAGGCGATCGCAGGGAACTCTCCAGTGCTACTACCAGCATCGTCATCATGATAATCCTTATATCAATATTGGGCAACAAGATATCACCGCCCATGTTGACTTTACAGCCTTATCATCTTGGGGTGAACGGTGCGGACTCAAACAAGTTGGTTGGACGCAGCAAGGTTTATTTTTGATGGCATTGGGAATAGGTGAAAGGTTAGCTGCACTCTCCTCTCAACAGCAACCAATATCACAGTTGCTACAACGCCGAGAAGGATTACACCAACTAATTAACCCAGGGGGATTAGGCAATTTTGGCGTTTTAGTCCAAAGCCAGGGACTAACTGAACAACAAGCATCACAACCACTCCAGGGATTAGTCGTACCAGAGTAGAGATCAAAGAGAAAGCTTAAAAATCTCTTTAACAATCCTGTATTAGCCTTGTTTGCACTAGCATAACAGTGATGATTAAAGTCAAAAATCTGCAAAGAGGAATAATTATGACTGCTCATGATCTGTTAGTGCTAGTAACTCTACTTTCCCCCGGACTTTTACTTTCCATAATCATTATGGTGACTTTTGCCGCTGGAGGCTAGTACCGCTTCGCGGCAGTCAAAAGTCAAAAGTCAAAATTAATTGGGTATGGGTAATAAATTCTTCCAATTATCCGTACCCACTGACAACTGACGACTAACAACTAACAACTGACCACTGACAAAGGAACGTAAAACATGAAGGTGGCATTTCTGGGAACTGGATTGATGGGACTACCGATGGCTCAAAGGTTATTAGCTGCCGAAATAGAGCTAATTGCCTATAATCGCACCCCAGAAAAATTAGAACCGCTACGGGCAGCAGGGGCGCAAATTGTGACCAAACCCCGCGAAGCCATCCGTGCTGCTGACTGTATAGTGCTAATGCTTTCTAACGCCGCAGCTATTTATCATGTCCTACTCACAGATACTTCTTGGCATACTTTATCAGGACGCAGCATCATTCAAATGGGGACGATTAATCCCTTAGAAAGCCAAGAAATCAGAGATACAGTAGTTGCGGCTGGTGGTGAATATATAGAAGCTCCCGTCCTGGGTAGTATTCCCGAAGCTAAAACTGGCAAATTAATTGTCATGGTCGGTGGAGAGGAAGAACAGTATCAACGGCATTTAAAGTTACTCCAACATTTTGGAGAAAATCCTGTATATATAGGCGCTGTGGGTTCTGCCTCTAACCTCACCTTGGCACTTAATCAACTGATTGCTTCTCTGACAACTAGCTTTGCTCTGAGTTTGGCGTATATTCAGTTGCAAGGCATTGATGTTGATTTGTTTATGCAAGTTCTGCGCGAAAGTAAACTTTATGCCCCTACTTTTGATCAAAATTTGCGGCGGATGTTAGATGGCAATTATAATAACGCCAACTTGCCGACAAAACAACTGATCAAAGAAATAGATTTATTTATCTCGGAAGCGAAATCCTTGGGTTTGAATCTCAACAGCATTGAGGGTGTAAGGCAAATTTTACACGCAACTATGAAAATGTCCTATCCAGAAGATGATTACTCATCGGTATTTCCAGCAATTCGGGAATGGGGTGAAGTCAGTGGAGGTTAAAAAAGAATGTAGAGGCGCTAGAACGTCTCTACAAAGGTGATGAGTGACATACTCCACACACTCCCTCTCAGGTGAGTATGGGCTTCTCAGGAACTCTTATTTGAAGACATTAACTGAGCTTTAAAGCCCTATGCCCTAGGGACTTTTGGAGATAATTTTTAACTTTCGTAATAGGCTGCTTTTCAGCATTTAATTTGGGTTACACCTATCCTCAGTGATTATATCAGATATTTGGAGAAGGGTAGGTGAGAGGCTTCTACTGTTTAAGCTAAAACGGGATGTCATCTGGATCGGGTTCTGGCGTAACTCCTACAGGGGATGGAGACTGGACAGGGACGGGTTGGTATGTCGGTTGAGGGACTGTTACCTGGGGCATTGGGGCGGATGTGGGATAGTTTGATTCATAATTAGTAGGGCTGTAGGTTGGTGGCGCTACAGGGGTTTCATAGACTGGTATGGTTCTCGTGGCTGCTGGTGGTGAACTGGTATAAGTACCTTGTCCGATGGCGTGAATCTTTTGGACTGTTAATTCTGCGCGTTTTTCCTTAAATCCTTCCGGGCGATCAATTGTATTCATACCTAAGCGCCCTTCAATAATAACGCGATCGCCCTGATGATAACTTTGGTGAATCTCTTTTGCTAAATTTCCCCAACCTACGACTTTTAAAGGATGCGTTGGATCATCTGGTTTTGCTCCCGCTACATGAACGATCATTTCTGTAACTTCTAACCCATCTGGTGTGTGACGCAGTTGGGGATTATCGTAAATTTCTGCCATCAAAATACAACTGTTCATCGTCTGCTCCTGATTTTTAATACTTTTTCTCGCAGTGAATTTCACTTCACGAGAAAAGTCAACCATAATTAGTTAAAACAATGATGGCACTGTTCGCATAGCGTACCGTAGGCAATCATTGTTTTTCTATCTTACACTTGACTAGACTGAGTATTATGTTTTGTCTGTATAGGACAATTGTACTATATTATGGACTGGACTGTGATTTATATGATTAATTGGATTTATGTGATTGATAGTTCTGTTTGTTGCAGGTATCGCAATTGGCTTTGATTGAAATGTCTCATTCGATTAAGCCTGCTCTTTTGATGATGAGATATAGACACAACAAAATTGTTGTGCTATGATTAGTGATAGAAGAATCAACTACAAAATTACAGGCCGTTGCTGAATAATGGAATGATTTTATTGACTGCGGAACAAAATTTTAATGTTTCCAGCCCCTATCAGCCCACAAATATGCAACGCCAATTACGCCTTTACGTGAGTTGAAAAATCTTGTTGTTTTATAAGTTTTTCCAGGGTTTTCCAACACGATAATTTTGGAATTATTAACGAAATTACAAGAGTTTTAATACTAACTCACATAAGCCGTAAATTTTTCTATTAACACCGATAAATTAATCTAGAAATAAGTATCGAAGCTTTGTAAATCACAAGCTGATGTCTAATTCTATTTAAGTTTAATCGGTTAATTTAGTGAATTTATCGGAGGAATAAATTTATGGCAGGATAAAAACATAGTATGAGTTTGATATTCGATCAAAATGGCAATTTGCTACCAGGTATTCATTTGGCTACTTGGGATGAAATTGAAGAGCATCTAGCTCACAACACACGCCGAAGAAATCTTTTATCTGGACTCAAACAAGGGTGCGAGATATTAAAGCAGTGTGGTTGTCAGAGAATTTATATTGGTGGAAGTTTTGTAACTACTAAAAGACTTACTAATGATTTTGATGTTTGTTGGGAAGACGAACAAGTAGATTTTAAACTCTTGCAAAAACTAGATTCAGTTTTACATCCTAGTAGCAGAAGGTCGGCACAAAAAAATAAATATGGTGGCGAGTTTTTAATTGCTAACATAACTATTGAAGATCCATTTACTACTTGTTTAGAATTTTTCCAGCAAGACCGTAATGGTAATATCAAAGGTATAGTAGCAGTTGATCTCTAAGGATAGGATGCGAAATACTTTTTGCTGATATTGATTCTTAAAGATTCAAAATTAGCAATATGAAACAGTAAAATAAATTGGCATTATCTAATTAATTTTTATTATTAGGTAATGCCATCATTAAAGAAATGAGTTGTAGGCTAAACATTATGATTTTCAATGAATGGCAGTACAATATTACTAAGGCGCAGATGAAAAAATTTGAGTTAGCATTAGCTCAATTTTATAGTAAACCAGTTCCAGAAGATGAAAACCAAAAGCTACGCCATGAGGCTCGTATTGCCTCACTACAAAGCCAAATTGGGGAGTTTATTGAAGAGATAGAAGAGTATGAAAATCTCAAAAACAATCAAGGTAAAATTGAGCGATTGCAATATGATAGTTTAGAAAAATTACCAGAAGCACTCATCAAAGCGCGGATTATTCGCGGACATACCCAAGAGAGTTTTGCCAAACTTTTAGGAGTTAAACCTCAACAGGTGCAACGTGATGAAGCAAATGGATATGCTAGTGCTAGTTTGACAAAACTTTTGAAAATTCAACACACTCTCAATTTAGAAATTCGGGAGGAAATTATTTTTAAATAAAGGCGTGTCAATTTACTTTGACTCCCATATCTACACCATCACTTTTTAATTGTCCATCTTCCATGTAAATAATCCGATCAGCTATATCCAGAATCCGGTTATCATGGGTGACTAATAAGATGGTGCAATTTTGTTCTTTTGCTAACATTTGCATTAATTCCACCACATCACGTCCCGATTGTTTATCTAATGAAGCTGTCGGTTCATCTGCTAAGACTATTTTGGGATGACTGACTAAAGCGCGAGCTATAGCTACCCGTTGTTTTTGTCCACCTGATAAATTTTCTGGATAGTAATTAATATGTTCTCCTAAACCGACGTGATCTAACATTGCTGTAGCTTTAGCATTAATATCGCCATTGAGATGATTTTCATGTAACTCCAAAGACATTCGGACATTTTCTTTGGCTGTTAAAAAACTCATCAAATTATGTGCTTGAAAAATATAACCAATTTGGCGACGCAATTTAGTTAATTGTGATTTTTTTGCACCGGACATTTCCTGTCCTAATATTTGTAAACTGCCATTTTGGGAAGAACGTAAACCCCCCATTAATGATAAAAGGGTAGTTTTACCTGAACCCGAAGGACCAGTCATAATAACAATTTCACCCGCATTAATCTCTAAATTAATGTCAAACAATACTTGTTTTTGTAGTGTGCCTTTACCAAAATAATGATTGAGATTACTAACAGAAATAACTGTTTCTGAACTAGAAATAACTTCAGAAGGAATAGTTGTAACTTCCAATGACATAGTTCCTTACCTTTGCGTGAGATATAAAAATTGTTAGGTTAAAAAATATCTGCCGGATCAGCAGAACGGAGTTTTCGCATCGCTATTGTGCCAGAAACAGTACACATAATTACCGTTAAGATAAAAACATTAATTGCCCGATCTACCTTCATAGCTATTGGTAAAAGAGTTGCGGCAAAGGTGACTTGATATAATCCAAAAGATAGGAAAAATGCAGGTAAATAACCCAATGCAGCTAAGAACAATGCTTCTTGTAATAAAACTCGCAATAGATAATTATCAGTGTAACCCATTGCTTTGAGAGTAGCGTATTCTGGTAAGTGATCAGAAACGTCGGAATAAAGAACTTGATAAACAATGACAATACCAACAATAAAACCGACTATTACACCCAAACTAAAAATGAAACCAATCCCTGTACCAGTCGCCCAATAAGTTTTTTCTTTTTGGGCAAATGTTTCGGGAGTACCAACTTCAACAAAGGGATTTATAGGATCTGGATTTAGTCCTATTTGTAGTTGTGCTTTGACTTTTTCAATATCAGCACCGGGTTGAAGAGTAATTAATCCAACTTCAATTTGATCAGCTTTGCGAGTAGAAAATAACTGCAAAAAAGTAGAATCACTAACTACTACATTTCCATCAGCAGCAAAGGAAGCACCATTTTGAAATAAACCCTTAACACTGACATTTTTGCCGCTTAATTCGGCGTTAAACTTGCCAGTTTCTCGGAAAATCTTGCCAATTTCTCCATATTCTGGACGACTGGCTTCATCAAATATAACTTGATTCAATTGTTTAAGATTATCTTTTTTGGCTTGGAGTTCAGGAAACTTTAAACCAGGTGCAGCCGGATCTACACCCCAAACTAGAATAGATCGATCTATTTTAGTTTCAGGATTGCGCCATTGTCCTGTACTAATATAAATAGAACTGACTGATTTTACGCCGTTATAACTTAATGCTTGATAAAGTCTTTCTCTAGAAAAGCTTTTGACTGAAAATAGGGTTTGGAATTGAGGATTTATTAATAATAAATCTGCTTGTAAATTGCGATGAGGTTGAATAGCCGCATCAAATAATGCACTTTCAAAACCCATCTGAATAAATATCAGCATATCCGCGAAGGTAATTCCGGCTACTGCAACCAATAGCCGCGTTTTTTCCTTCATTAACTGTCGCCAAGCTAGGGGCGTTTTCCGAAACATTTTATGAATCATGAGTTTTTTTATGCACCTTTACGGGAAATAAATTACAATTTAATTGCTGTTTGTACTTGTAAGTTAGTTAAGCCAGAAACTTTTTTACTATCTTCAGAAGTTAAGCGAATTTTTACTTCTACAATACGACTATCTAAATTTTCTCCTGGTTGATCACTAAAAACATTTTGACGGTTGACTTGTAACCCAATTTGCTGTACTTTACCTTGTAATTTTCCTGAAAATCCTTGACTGGTAATGATGGCTTTTTGTCCTAATTTGACTTTACTAATATCGGTTTGATACACTTCTGCTACTGCCATCATTTTGTTAGTTTGGGCAAAGTCAGCAACTCCCTGATCACCAATTTTTTCACCGACGCGGGTATGAATTTTGATAATTTGTCCCGCCATAGGGGCGCGAATATAAGCTGCTTCTAGTTCAGTTTTGGACTGATTGAGATTAGCGATCGCACTTTCAATTTCTGTTTGCGCTAACTGCACATCTACAGGACGAACTTCGGCAATACTATTCAGTTTCGCTTGAGTTTCCCTAATTTGTTTATTGCTAGTAGTATTAATCCGATTGAGGGCAACTTTAGCTTCTGCTAATTGTTTATTAGCTGTAGTATTAATCCGATTGAGAATAGCTTGGGACTCACTTAATGTCTGTTTAGCAGTTTCTACATTTAAACGTTTACTATCAATTACAGAATTAGAAATTGCCCCTTCGGAAAATAACTTTTCATAGCGTTTATATTCTGATTCCGCATTTTTAAGTTCTGCTGTAAGTTTATTAATAGTTGCTGTTTGGGCAATTCTATCACCTTCCCATTGGGCTGATATGCGAGCAATATTTTCCTCTTGTGCTTGTCTGTCTCCTGCATATTGGGCTTTAATTCGTTCAACAATTGCTGACTGTTCTTGAATTTCTCCTAATTTAGCCCCAGCTTTAATTTGTGCAAGTTTGGCTTTAGCAACTTCGACCTGTTTCGTACTTTGAATAACCGCATTTTTTAATTGATTACGAGATTGTAAAATAGCAATTACCTGACCTACTTTTAGGTTATCACCTTCTTTAACTAAAACTGCGGCAATGCGATCGCCATCCAATGCTAAAGGTGCAGATAACTTAATTATTTCCGTTTCTGGTTCTAGTCTTCCTAAAGCGGTAACTATTTGAGGAGCAGGAGCAATTGATTTTGATTCTGTGACAGAAGTTTTACCCAATTGTCCAAAACTAGAAACTCCATAAATAACAATTCCTAATGGAATCGTAGTAGCCGCAACCATTAAACCAATCAAACCTGGACTTGGGGACTTGAACGACAGTTTATAACTCATTTTCACTACCTAACCACAAAATAAATTTATCGGTATTTACTGCCAGTTAATTATTCAATTTAAACCTGGACTTTTTGCTGTAAATATGCTGTAATCATTTTTCCCAAAAGTTTACACTGTTCAGGAAAATCAATGTTCTCATTACCCCACAATTTCTCTAAAACAACACCATTCACAAAACTCAAAACAAAAGATGCTAATACGACATCTCGAACACCTAATAAATCACAGGCTACCTGCTGACATCGTTGATTAGCACGTTTGAAAACAGTGCTATTATTTAGCATTATTTTTGAGTCTTGATGTTGGCAAAAATCAACCCATAAATAAGTCCATTTAATTAAATAATCCTCATTTTTAACAAGATATTGACCTAAAGCTTCCATCAATTCTGATAAGGTTTTTTTTCCTCCAAATTCTGTTAAAGCTGTAATGACATCCTGCTGACTAATTTCTTCCACCAATTGCTCAAACAAAGCTTGTTTGTTGGGAAAATAATGATACAGCGTACCTGTGGAAACCTTTAAACCCGCAGAAATCTGCCGCATAGTAATAGCTGCATAGCCTTTTGCAGCGAATAAATCAAAACATTTACTGAGTAATTCTTTACGGTATTGTTCGTGATCAACAATTTTTGGCATAACATGGCTTATTCCTCACCAGGGGGCTATGGATTTTATATCGAACGCTTGTTATATTAAAATAATAAAATAAATCTAAAGTATTTGTCAATATCTTTTCACAAATTATATTTCCTAATTAAAACGGTGTTTTTACCTGTAAATGCAAGATTTTATTTACACGAGGATGCTGAAACTTCAACTCCCTTGCGTGCAGATATAATCTCCGAATATTCTGATGATAACCATAGAGTTTATCCCCCAAAATACTCATTCCCAGTCCTCTCTTATCCGCCGCATGAACCCGTAATTGATGGGTACGTCCGGTAATGGGTACAAATTCCACACGAGTATAATCTCCTTCCCTGTCCATTACGCAAAAGCGAGTTAAACTAGGTTTACCCTGTGCTAAATTCACTTCTTGATAAGGGCGATTGTCAGGATTTCCCCACAAAGGTAAATTAATTTCACCTTCATTAATAGCTAGAGAACCTGTAAGCAAAGCTTCATAAACTTTAGATACTTGTCTTTTTTGGAATTGTTTACTTATTTGAGAATAAGTAACTGCATCTTTAGCAATTAATAAAATTCCCGAAGTATCCTGATCTAAACGATGTCCCGCAATTATTTCTTGATTATATAAATAACGTAAACGACTAATTACACTATCTTGATTATGAAAATAACGACCAGGAACAGATAATAGTCCTGATGATTTATTGACAGCAATTAGCCATTCATCTTCATAAATTATTTCTACATTATTTGGCTTGAATCCTGACAATAAAAATCCCATTAAAGGCTGACATCTTTCCAAACAAGCACCATAAAATTCTCCCTGTATTTTATCCTCTACAGTAGAATTACCCCACCAAAATTCAGCCATTGCTAAAGGTTTTAGTTGATGAGTAGCTGCATAATGTAATAATTTAGGAGCGCAACATTCTCCTGTTCCAGTTGGTGTTCCTGCTGGTAATAATTGCTGTAGAGATAAAGATTGTCCTTGAAAATTAGTTAAGCTATAAGCAGCGTGCATTTCTGTTTGTAAATGTCGGGATAGTTGTTTACGCTGTTGTTTTAGTGCGGCAATTTTCTGATCTGCTGATGTTATAATTTTCTGTAAAGGTTGTAAAATTTCATTTTGACGACGTTTAAGATGGCGACGTTCAATTCCTTGTAGACGACTTTCTGTTTCCAATTGTTCCAGCGCAATTTTCAGAGATTCATCCGTGAGAGTTTGCCAAAATTCTT
Organism: Dolichospermum compactum NIES-806; assembly: GCF_002368115.1. Lineage (NCBI taxonomy): Bacteria > Bacillati > Cyanobacteriota > Cyanophyceae > Nostocales > Aphanizomenonaceae > Dolichospermum > Dolichospermum compactum. The sequence continues at coordinate 4,957,599 of NZ_AP018316.1, forward strand.
GACGTTGTGTCTGTCGTTGTAGTTTGCTACGATAATGGTGTAAACTAAGAGCCTGTAACTGTTGAGTATATTCAGCAGATAGAGTTTTATATTCTTCTCTTTCTGAAAGTTTCTCAAGGCTAATAATTTCTTGTTTAATGGCTTCTAACTTGGCTAAAGTCTGAGTTTCTAATAAAACCACTTCTTCCCTACCAGGAATTGGTGAAACCCAACCTTTAAGCATACTATTACCATTTAATAAACCAGAAAATGCTTTAATAACTCTTTGTTCACCATTGGGTAATTCAACCAACAAAATACCATACATTTTTCCCTCCTGGGAATAAAGATGATTTTGCTCAAGCTGTTGCATAAGACTATTAGCTATAGCTTCCGCTAAAGGGGTACGGGGTAACCTGACTATTTCCCCGGTTTGGGGGCATTTTCCTTCATAGTAATAGTTAGGCTGTGCTGAAGTAATAATCAAATTAGATGAGATAAAGTCTGAAAGCGGATGCAGATAAATCATAAAATATATAGAGTATGATTAAATCTTTGATAGTTAACAAATTCTTGTTTAAGTTGCTTGTTTTAATTTGCAAGCTTTTTTTGGTATGGACTTTAGTATATTTTACAATACCTCTAATTATTCTCACACCAGAAATTATTAATAATCCCGTTGGGAATTTTATCATCACTTTGGTATTTTTGTGTTTACCATTCTTCCTCATATATTTGTTTGTAGATGAAGATATGAAACAAATTTCCCAGTTTCTGGCTATACTAACAAAGAATCAACGCTATTACCAAAAAATTCATAAATTAATTGCTTTCATAACTAGACATTTGATATTAATTATAATATGCTTACTTCCATTTTTATCTTTTTCTTCATCCTATCAAATTCAAAATTGGATTTATTGGCATCCTCAGCATAGACAAGAGAATTATACTCAATTGAGTCAATATTTACAAGCTAAAAATTGGGAAGATGCTGCGAAAGAAACACAATCAGTAATGTTGAAAATCACTAATAGAGAAAATAATAATTGGTTAAGTACCAGAGCTATTGAAACTTTTCCTTGTGAAGCTTTACAGAATATAGACAATTTGTGGTTAAATGCTAGTGAAAATAGATTTGGTTTTAGTGTCCAAACTAAAATTTGGAACCAAGAAAATAATGGTCAAATCAATTTTAATTATAAAATAGATCAGAAATTTCGTCAAAAAGTAGGATGGAACCCAGAAAATATAACCCATATAGAATCTCATTTCCAATTATCCACAGATACCCCCATAGGATATTTACCCAAACCTGTAGGAACGTCTTTGGCAAAAGCCTGTGTGGGAAATTTAGATAGGCTTTGGTTTGGACAAGCAGTAGGCTGTTATCACAAGATATTTATTCGCATGAATGATTGTAAATAAAATAAATGCTATATTTGGGGTAGGGAACAAACCAAGAATACAGATATCTTTGTTTGTTCTCAAAATCTTAAATTAGTTTTGCTCAGATAATTATTGAATTCAGATTGTGTTAAAATAACTATTTTTCGGAACTTCACTAAATGCGTAATCCACAAAAGAACCACATTAAAATTGATCCAGCCACCCTGGTTCTAATTGGGTCTGCTTTGATACTATTACCACTACTACTCGCTGGCTTTTTGGGGTAATTATTTATCCACAAAATTAAAAGTTGGTTATTTCCATTAACTGAAAATAACCATCAACTAGGAGTTTTTTTTCGTAACATTTAAATATCAACATTGATATTTTCTATCTGTCTAGCTGCTTTATCCCACAGTTTTGCAGATTCTTCATCATTCCAGTGAGTTCTCAGATTTTCCGCTTTTTTATGGCATATTCGCTCTAGCATCTCTAAAATTGCCGCTAGTGTCAACTGATCAACTAATCCCTCTAAAATACTCATGTATTCTTTCATAACAGATACCCCTTTAATTTCTACTGAAAACTGAAAGAACCCTCCCTACCTTCTGTGTTAAAAAACGACACAAGAAGTAGAAATTCTCGTCAATTAGTTCTGACTTTTATATTATCAACCCAATGATTTATAGAGGATGCAACTCTTCTTAATTCTCTACATTTGCGGTTACGTAGGGTGTGTTAAGCAAGGTAATATAATATTCATAACCTTCTCAGCTTTTGCAAGTAAAATTACAGTATTAATTGCACTAAAAAAACTACATAAACTACTAAATAAGACCAAATTTTCATAAATGTTTCTCCTAACACTCTCAATAAACTATCATAAATTCAGTTAATAAATCTCGAAAATTACTTTTTTGAAACTGTAATTCATCATCTTGAGTCACAAACCTGATAATTATATTTGAGCTATAAAAATTACTTCATGCAGATAATTCTTAAAAGAAGGATTTTCTTGTAAATCTTTTTTAATTCTAAAACGATGTTCAGTAATAGAACTGTACCAACTTCCTTTCATCATTTCAGGAGCATCAGCTTGAACAGTTAACTTGAGTAAGTGAGCAATTAAAATTGTTAAATTACTCAAGAAAGACCGTTTTTCCGATTTACCCATATCATCCAGTTCTAATAGTAAATGTTCCCAATCAATATCATGAAAATGTTTTTCTTTGATTTGTGTAATGAGAGTTTCTCTCCAAAGATTAAAATCTTGTTCATATAGTTGATGGTTCATATAGCATCCTGCTAAATAAATTAAGCTACCTGTTCTGCTAAAACTCGACCTTCCACACGCTCATATTCATCCTCAAGTAGCCAAAGTTTTGCTTCTTCATAACTGGAACAAGCAAAAATAATTTTGTAATTTTCTGTAGGATCTAAAATGCAAAAATTATTTTTATCATCACCAAGCAACATCAAAATGTAGGGTGGTACAGAGGTAGGGTCAACCCATATTTCTGTAAACTGCCAGTTATTGGCTAGGTCGGGTGCGGGGAATGACATGATATTTATCTCCAGTGACTTTTATTTCACCATAATGCAGAGGAATTTGACTGCCATTAATATCTATTCTATAGCCAATTGCGCTGGCAAAATAGAGTCCATATCGTTCATTATTACGAATGATACCCGTGAACTCGCCATTTTCTATTATGGCTTGTGCTACCCTGAGCATTGTTGCTTCATCGTTAAAGACATGAACAAACCCTTCTCGCTGCAATAATCTTTGCATTTGTGGTGTGTCTGGGAGATGCTTGGCAATATGTCTAGAGTTATTTCTCTCTCTATCCCACTCATTTAATCTCAGGACTTACGCAACTGGCACAGCGATCGCTAATTATTAGTATATGTGTACTGCAATAATGAAGATGTTATTGAATCAGACTGATTGAGAATTGTTAATAGTAATAGATTAAATAAATGACGGGTATTAATTTTATGAGAGAATGATGATAGGGTGCATTAAGAAATTAATTAACTAGGACTTACGCAAGTGTCACACCAAAAATCTGTTGTAGGGTGCGTCAGACTGCATAAATCCTGCAAATAAACAGATTGTTGATATTTGACGCACCCTACCAATGTGCCAGTTGCGTAAGTCCTGTTTTAATCATTCACCATATCTCATCTTCCTCTCCGCGCCTCTGCGTCTCTGCGTGCAAAAAAAAGGACGAACCCGAAAGCCCGCCCTTAAAAATTACCAAAATACTAAATCTTTGCTTCTTCTCTCACCAACTTATCCCAACCCAAATCCTTCAAATTATTATTCCTTCTTAAAGGACGAGTTACCAACTCCAAAACATCACGCGCATTACCAAAACCGTGAATTTGTGCAAAAGTAAATTCCACAGACCACTTAGTATTAATACCCCGTGCTTCCAATGGATTAGCATGAGCCATACCAGTAATTACCAAATCAGGTTTTAAATCATAAATCCGTTGAACTTGATTATAATTATCTGGCTTTTCAACAATCGTTGGTAAAGGTGAACCCATTTCCTGACAAGTTTTTTCTAACAAAGCCAACTCAGCAGCTTGATAGCGTTTATCCATGTAAGGAATGCCGATTTCTTGAACAGTCATGCCACAACGCACCAAGAACCGCGCTAGGGAAATTTCTAATAAATTATCACCCATGAAAAACACAGATTTACCGCGAATTAATTGCACGTATTCTTCTAAGTTTTCCCAAATCTGCGCTTCTCTTTCATCTAAACCCTGGGGAGTAATTCCCAATACAGAACAGATTTTTTCAATCCAAGCGCGAGTACCATCAGGACCAATGGGGAATGGTGCGCCAATGAGTTTACACTTGCGACGACGCATTAAGGTTGTAGCAGTGCGGCTGAGGAAAGGATTGACACCAGCGACATAATACCCTTCTTCAATCACAGGTAATTCTGTAAACCGTTTTGCCGGTAGCCACCCAGAAACTTTGATACCTTGTTTTTTCAGTTCCAAGGTTAATTGGGTGACAACTGGGTCAGGTAAAGAACCAAACAGCACCAAAGGTGTATGATTTACATACTCAGATTCATCTTGAGCGATGTCTTCTTTTTTCTTACCAAAATTCATCAGCTTCTGAATGGCGTTACGCTCGCCTTTTTCAGTTTCCGATACTGGAGACTTTTCAGGACAACGATGAGCCATAGCGGCTAACACAGTGTCTTCTCCTTGGGTAAATGCGTAGTCGAGTCCGTTAGCACGGGCGACAACAATGGGAATACCTAAATCAGCTTCTAACTTAGGTGCTAAACCTTCCAAATCGGTTTTAATAATTTCGGTGGTGCAAGTACCAATCCAGACAATTACACTAGGATTGCGATCGCGTTTAATTTGCTCACACAAACGTTTTAATTCTTCATAATCATTCAACTGTGCCGAAATATCTCCCTCCTCCAACTCAGCCATAGCATAGCGAGGTTCAGCAAAAATCATTACCCCCATCGCATTTTGGAGGAAGTAACCGCAGGTTTTCGTGCCAATTACCAAAAAGAAACTATCTTCAATTTTCTGATATAACCACGCCACACAGCTAATAGGGCAAAAAGTGTGATAATTTCCGGTTTCACATTCAAAATTTAAAGCTTCAGGCTGTTGAGCAACAGTCATATTAATATTCTCCCTTTATTTTTTTAACTTGGAAAGCAAATGATTGGGGATTAGGGAGTGGTAATTGGTAATTGGTGAAGAGGGAAAATTTTGATCTCTTACACTCTACTTCCTGTTCCCTGTTCCCTATTCTCAATGCTTTCAACAATTAATTGTTAGGGAAGAGACGAGCCATTTCTGATTCATTAAAAACTTCAGATGGCAGTTCTTCCAAATTGTCGTCACCATTTTGCAGAGAAGTTTCATCCCCCCAGATGTCCGAAACTACATCATCAAATCCATTTTCTTCAGATGTATTCAGTTCATCCAAAGAATTATCCTCAGATAGATTCAGTCCACTAAAAGCATTTTCGGTCATTTCCCCAAAAGCATTATCACGTATCTCTCCAAAAGTGCCTTCATCACTTAAAGACATCGAATCAAAGGAGGTATGACCGAAATCACCCATTGCTTCTAAACCGGATGATGCTTCTGAGTCACCTTCATCAGATAAAGAAATACCACCAAATTCTTCATGATCTCTATCCATAGCCCAAGTAGCTTGCGTCTCGGTTTCCAAATTATTCAGATTGATCCCAGGGACTGAGAAAGATTCCGCTTCTGGTTCAGGCATATCTGCCACCACAGCCGACGGACGAGAGTACATTTCTGGTTCTACTGTGGGGACCAGACGATTACCAAGGGCAATATCAGGGTCAAAATGCAAATCCAGAACTTCAATTAAAATATCCGCATCTGGATTCAGTTTGGCAAAGGGGAACATTAGCTGGGCTAATTTTGGTTCTAGAGCATTGATGACTCCCAGGATGAGGTAGGAAGACGGACGCTTGCCGCCATCAGGGGTATAAACTGATTCAACAGTCATTTGGAGCCTAATCCATTCACGATTGACTTGAAAGAATTGCAGCCACTTTTGTTTGATCGAATCGGTAAAACTATCAAAGAAAGGCATAAGTCCATCCTGAGAGGTAAAATGTTTTATACAATCATCAAGTCTAATTCCTCTTCAGCATTTGTAGCTTTAACTTTTACTGGATTGAGATAAAAATCTGACAATAGAGAAAAAAGTTCACGATCAGGAGAGTCGTTGGGAACGACCCCTTCGGGTTGAGCGAGAATTTGATCAGCAATATTCAGGTAATAGTCGCAAACATAGCTCAGAGAAGGATCTGACTCTGCCATTTCAAATAAAGTTTTGCCTTTGACCCGGGAAACGCGGATATCTTCAATTAAAGGTAATACCTCTAAAACAGGCATAGGCACGGCTTCTATATATTTATCAATTAAATCCCGCTTGGAGGTACGATTACCGATTAATCCCGCTAAACGCAAGGGATGAGTCCGAGCTTTTTCCCGAACGGAAGCGGCAATCCGGTTGGCTGCAAATAGGGCATCAAAGCCATTATCTGTAACAATTAGACAATAATCTGCATAATTTAACGGTGCGGCAAAGCCACCACAAACAACGTCACCAAGGACATCAAATAAAATTACATCGTATTCATCAAAAGCATTAAGTTCTTTTAATAATTTGACTGTTTCCCCAACTACATAGCCACCACAACCGGCACCTGCTGGTGGTCCACCTGCTTCAACGCAATCAACACCGCCATAACCTTTGTAGATTACATCCTCTGGCCAAACGTCTTCGTAGTGATAGTCTTTTTCTTGCAAGGTATCAATAATGGTGGGAATCAAAAACCCAGTCAGGGTGAAGGTGCTGTCATGTTTCGGATCACAGCCAATTTGTAAGACCTTTTTACCTCTTTTAGCTAAAGCTACAGAGATATTACAACTGGTTGTAGATTTGCCGATTCCACCTTTTCCGTAAACTGCTAGTTTCATTGTTGTACCTCTCTTATAGTTTCTTAACAAACTCTTAGCTCAAACATTTACCTGTATCTAGATTGATGGGGGGATGTGTGAGGTGTTTGAGTGCCATTATTGTGCAAATTCTCTAGAAAGGAAAGGGGACTGGAATCTGAAAAGTGCTGATATCAGATGATTAAGTGATTAAATATTTTAATTTATAAATAATAAACCGTTAATTAATCTTAAAAAGCTAAAAGTTCTATTTTTTTAAATTTTAATATTTTATTTTTATAAAAATAGTTTCAAAAGACAAAAAAAATGCAATAGATAAAAGTCTATTTATTCCATAAGATTTGCTTACGCTTGTGATCATTGACGATATTGCGGGTATTTACGGTGTGTGCAACCAGAAAAGCATTGTCAACAATGGGTTGAAAATAAAGGTACGATTTGGGGATCAGGTTAATCGGGTATTCTGATTCAGGAGTAGAATTGGCAGTAAAGAAATTTTATGAGCGATCGCTTCCCTCTTTGTTGCCATCACTCCTGGATTAGTAAATATTTATTAAATTAGAAAATATCTGATATAAAACTTTACAGGGAACAGGGAACAGGGAAGATAAGAAAGTTCTTAACCAATGACAACTGACAAATGACTAAAAAACAAAAATTTCCTTACTTACTGGGTTCTAAATGGACTGCACAGAAAAAAGTTGATGGTTGGCGACATTTTCAGGTTGTTAACCGCAAAAATCAGGGTAAATGGGTATATGCGGAGATGGTAGCAGCTTGTGACCCTCAAGTGCGATTTTGGTTAAATGCGAAATTATTACAAGATAATTCCCAATGGTACGCCGGCTGGCAAACCCTACAAGAAATAAACTCTATCGAAAACCAATAATGACCAATGACCAATGACCTAAACCATCAATGGTTGTTGATACAGTGGCACAGTGAAAGTTACCGTTGAACCGAGTCCCTCACCTAGACTATAAAAATGTACCTCACCACCCATTGCTTCTATGAGCTTTTGGGATATAGTGAGTCCTAAACCTGTACCACCATAGTGACGAGTCCGAGAACCATCAATTTGAGAAAATAATTGAAACAGTTTATCTTGCTTATCTAAGGAAACACCGATACCTGTGTCAACAACGCGGACTTTAACTGTTGTAGGGTGTCTTTTGGGTATTAAATCGGCACTGATAGTGATACCACCTTCATGGGTAAATTTAATAGCATTACCTACCAAATTTAGCATTACTTGTAATAATCTCTTATAGTTACCTTGAACAATAATTGCATCAGAAATTGTCGGCATTTCCATCTGAAAACTAATATTTTTCATCTCCGCTTGCTGACGGGTAAAGCCTTCAACGTCATCAAATAATTCTTTGAGGTTGACTGGTGAACAGTCTAACTCCATTTTACCTGCTTCAATTTTAGCAAAATCCAAAATATCATTGAGGATATTTAACAGATGCAAAGATAATTCATGAGCTTCTAAAATAAATTCATGTTGTTCTTGAGCATCATCTGTAATTCCTTCTATAATTAGCTTTAAGAAGCCAATCATGCCATTGAGAGGAGTCCGAATTTCGTGGGAGACATTAGCCAGAAATTCGCTTTTTAGGCGAGAAACTTCTTCCGCCTTTTGTCGGGATTCTTCTAGTTCTTGATATAAAGTAGCATGAGCGATCGCTGTTCCTAACTGATCTGCCACTTCCTTGGCTAATTCTAATTCTGCTTGTGTTAGTGGATGGCATTCATCAACAAAACTAAGAGCAGCTAAACCATTAGCTTTGTCTTTGTAACAAGTCGCAACAACCAGAGCTTTAGACTGTGGAGATTGGTGGTTAAATGAAACTGCCATCACCACAGGCTCTAAAGTCGCTAATGCTTGAGCAAAAGCCGGCTCAGAAGATATATCTATTTCTGAGTCAAGAATAGAAATTTGCTCTGGTTGATGATACTCAGCAACTACCCGAACCTTGGTATTAGCGGGTTGATAAGGGCAAATAATACAGCGTTCTAAGTTGAGTTTTTTTCCCAAGCTATCAACTGTTTGTTGCCAAATCACATCTAAATCCAGTGTCCGACGAATATTTTTGGTGATTCTGTTTAATAACTTCTGATGTCGCTGCAATCGTAAGGCTAACTCAAGTGCTGTTGGCGGTTTAAGTGCCTGATTCACATCTTGAGAATTAATGTTTGATGGCAATAACCTACCTATTACCAAAACTGTAGTTGTTGGCTGACCAAATTGCGGCAGAATCGGCGTAATTGTCAATTCCAACTCTAATAATTCAATATTTGGGCATTTAAACCAGCATTTCACCCTTTCCGGCACGGAACTGCTCAAAATCCGGTGTAAATGTTCTAGATAAACAACCTTGTCTACTGGAGCAAAGCTATCATTTTCATTGAGGACATCAACTATTTTCTGGGGATCACCCCCTAGGTATTCGCTGTGTTGCCAATAAAAAGTCAAATAGCGTCCAGAGGCATCTTGAGTATATATTAACTCTGCTCCCAGAGTTGCTGATGAGCGATCGCTCATGAGGTTAATAGATTCCAGATTTTGAGCGATTAAATTCGGAAATTGGGTATTGGCACTAATAGTCATTAATCGAGTTGGATAGACAAAAGGCTTCCCACCGTGCTTATACTAAAGCTAATTAAATTCTGGCATAAACTTTTACAGGTTTTACATTTTTCAAGGGTGGATTTTTGACTTTTCTGGCATTTAAGGCATTAATTTTTACATTTCTTATTATTAGTTGATACTCGTCAAGTCACTTTAATCATTCCATTCACCACGGGGGGGAACAGGTGTCCGTAGAGGAGTACGTGTTAACTCATCATCTCTATTAAAATCACCCCGTAACCATTGACGGATAGCTACCTCAATCACCTTACTGGGATCATTAGTCAGATGTTGAATTTGCTCTATTAATTCAGAATCTAGATTCAGAGCGATTTCTGTCTTTTCAGCGCGTCTTTTATCCGCACTATTGGGTTGTTCTTGCATATTCATGGGTTTAAATACTATGAAATAGTTTTATTGAAACTGTTGTCCAGCAGTTGTGATATTTATAATTGAGTCTATTCAATTGTAAACTGCTGAGTCATCAACACTAGGAGCTAGAAATAGATTCTAAATAATAGCGTAAGTTGTCAGGAGTTCAGAAGAAAGAAGAAAGAAGAAAATTTCTCCCCTGCCTCTTGCCTTTTGCCTCTTCCTTCTTCCCTCTTCCCTTATTACCTCAGAAAGCATTAAAATACATGAAGTAAATAGCTTTCACTTTGGTTTGCTTTAGAGCAAAGATGGTATATGACTGACGTTCCCGCAGATCGCATTCGCAACTTTTGTATTATTGCTCACATTGATCACGGGAAATCCACTCTCGCTGATCGTTTGCTACAGGCTACTGGGACTGTAGAAGATAGACAGATGAAAGAGCAGTTTCTCGATAACATGGATTTGGAACGGGAGCGCGGCATTACAATTAAGCTGCAAGCTGCCCGGATGAATTATACTGCCAAAGATGGTCAGCAGTACGTTCTCAATTTAATTGATACTCCTGGTCACGTAGACTTTTCCTATGAAGTGTCTCGTTCTCTTGTAGCTTGTGAAGGAGCATTGTTAGTTGTGGATGCGTCCCAAGGTGTAGAGGCACAAACCCTAGCAAATGTGTATTTAGCTCTAGAGAGTAATCTAGAAATTATCCCAGTTTTAAATAAAATTGATTTACCAGGAGCAGAACCAGAAAGAGTAATTGGTGAAATTGAAGAAATTATTGGTTTAGATTGCAGTGGCGCAATTTTGGCTTCAGCGAAAGAGGGAATTGGCATTGCTGAGATTTTAGAAACAATTGTCGAACGAGTTCCCCCACCCGCTGACACTGTGAATGAAAACCTGCGAGCGCTGATTTTTGATAGTTACTATGACAGTTACCGGGGTGTAATTGTTTATTTCCGAGTCATGGATGGTACTGTCAAAAAAGGCGATCGCATCTACTTAATGGCATCCGGTAAAGAATATGTCATTGATGAACTAGGCGTACTCTCTCCCACCCAAAAGCCAGTTGAAGAACTCCATGCCGGAGAAGTAGGTTATTTAGGTGCAGCCATTAGAGCCGTAGCTGATGCCAGAGTAGGAGATACCATTACCCTATGCAAAAACAAAGCCACAGAAGCCTTACCTGGCTACGCAGAAGCCAATCCGATGGTATTTTGTGGAATGTTCCCCATAGACGCAGATCAATTTGAAGACTTGCGGGAAGCCTTAGAAAAACTAGAACTCAATGATGCCGCATTACAGTATGAGCCAGAAACCTCCAGTGCAATGGGTTTTGGTTTCCGTTGCGGCTTTTTGGGACTACTGCACATGGAAATCGTCCAGGAACGCTTAGAACGTGAGTATAACCTAGATTTAATCATTACCGCCCCCTCAGTGGTTTATAAAGTCGTCACCATCAAAGGGGAAGAACTGTACATTGATAATCCTAGCCGCTTACCTAACCCCAATGAGCGCGACAGAATTGAAGAACCCTATGTTAAAGTAGAAATGATTACTCCCGAAATCTACGTTGGTTCTTTAATGGAGTTGTCTCAAAACCGTCGCGGTATCTTCAAAGATATGAAATATCTCACCCAAGGACGGACCACACTCACCTATGAATTGCCCTTAGCCGAAGTTGTTACGGACTTTTTTGATCAAATGAAATCCCGTTCTCGCGGTTACGCCAGTATGGAATATCATCTGATTGGCTACCGCGAAAATCCTTTAGTAAAATTGGATATCATGATTAACGGTGATCCAGTGGATTCCCTAGCCATGATCGTTCACAGAGATAAAGCCTACAATGTCGGTAGATCAATGGCGGAGAAACTCAAAGAACTAATTCCCCGTCATCAATTCAAAGTCCCCATTCAAGCTTCCATTGGCGCAAAAGTTATCGCCAGTGAACATATCCCCGCTATGCGAAAAGATGTGTTAGCTAAATGCTACGGTGGTGACATCAGCCGTAAAAAGAAACTATTGCAGAAGCAAGCCAAAGGCAAAAAACGCATGAAAGCTATAGGTACAGTAGATGTCCCCCAGGAAGCTTTTATGGCTGTATTGCGCCTAGATAAAGGCTAACGTAGGGGCGGGGTTTCCCCGCCCTAATTTTATGACTTTGTTCCCTTGTGCAAAATACAATTCATATTAAATTAATTAAGAAGGATATAAAAAATAGACTGATGAATTCAATAGCATCTACTTTAATTTCTATTCTCAGCACCGAAAACGCCATAATATCGTGGGAAAATCTCACCCCCACCCAACAGCATAATATCCAACAAGGGATAGACTCCAAAAGCCAGCCTAGTTGTGTCATTTATCCTCATAGCCAAGCAGAATTATCCGCAGTGATCACCACTGCCAACAGTCATCAATGGCGCGTTCTAACCTGTGGTAGCGGTAGTAAAATCAATTGGGGTGGTTTAGCTAAAAATATTGATATTATTGTCAGCACCGAACGCATTAACCAACTCATAGAACACGCTATGGGTGATTTAACTGTCACTGTGGAAGCAGGGATGAAATTTGCCCAGATTCAAGAGATTTTGGCTAAACATAACCAATTTTTAGCACTTGATCCAGCTTTTCCTGATTCTGCTACCATAGGTGGTATCGTTGCTACGGCTGATACAGGCTCTCTGCGTCAACGTTATGGTGGTGTACGTGACCAACTTTTAGGTATAACTTTTATCCGCGCAGATGGACAAATCGCTAAAGCTGGGGGACGAGTTGTTAAAAATGTGGCTGGTTACGACTTAATGAAATTATTCACTGGTGCTTACGGTACTTTAGGAATTATCAGCCAAGTCACTTTTCGGGTTTATCCCATTCCTGAAACTTCGGGAACTGTGATATTAACTGGTAAGCCTGAAGCCATATCCCAAGCAGTGAGAACTTTACAAAGTTCGGAATTAACACCAACTCAAGCAGATTTATTATCAAGTAAGTTAGTTACTAATTTGGATTTGGGTAGAGGAATAGGCTTAATTGCCCGTTTTCAAACTATTAGCGAAAGTGTTCAAGAACAGTCAAAACGACTTTTAGCAATTGGCGAAAAATTAGGTTTACATGGGGTAATTTATTCAGGAAATAATGAAGCTGATTTATGGCAACGATTACCAGAAAAAATACATTTTAATGTTACAGAATCCACAATCATCTGCAAAATAGGTGTATTACCAACTGCTGCGGTGGAGATTATCAATCAAATAGAACTTGGTTTAATTCACATTAGCAGTGGTTTGGGTTTGGTGCGTTTAGAAAATCAAGAGCAGATTTTGCCTTTGCGAAATTTATGTACAGCCAATTCTGGGTTTTTAAGTATTTTATCTGCATCTGTTGAGTTAAAGAAAAATGTTGATGTTTGGGGGGATATTGGTAACAGTTTAGCAGTAATGCGGGGAATTAAGAAACAGTTTGATGGTAATTTTATTTTAAGTCCTGGTCGCTTTGTGGGTGGGATTTAAGATTTAAGAGAATGAACCACGAAGACGCAAAGAACACGAAGTGAAGAGGGAGAAGAGAAATGCAAGTTTCAGAGGGTGCTGTTAATAATACTGCTAGTATTAAGAATTTGAAGGGTTTTGATGAGAATCATCCACCTGATCCTAAGTTAATTGATAGTTGTGTTCATTGTGGTTTTTGTTTGTCTACTTGTCCTAGTTATCGGGTATTAGGTAAGGAGATGGATTCTCCCAGGGGACGGATATATTTAATGGATGCTATTAATGAGGGGGAAATAGCTTTAAATACGGCTACTGTTGAACATTTTGATTCTTGTTTGGGTTGTTTAGCTTGTGTTTCTACTTGTCCTTCTGGTGTGCAGTATGATAAGTTAATTTCGGCTACTAGACATCAGGTGGAGAGGAATTATAACCGCAGTTTACCTGATAAGTTAGTTCGACAAGTGATTTTTTCTCTCTTTCCTAATCCTGATCTTTTAAGAATTTTACTTTTTCCTTTATTAGTTTATCAAAAGTTAGGGATTTCTAAAGTATTACAAGCAACTGGGTTAATTAAAGCTATATCTCCCCGGTTAGCAGCTATGGAATCTATTTTACCCGAAATTACTCTTAGGTCTTTTCAGGATAATTTGCCAGATATCATCCTGGCGAAGGGTGAAAAAAGATATCGGGTTGGGGTAATTTTAGGATGTGTGCAAAGGTTGTTTTTCTCGGGTGTGAATGAAGCGACAGTCAGGGTTTTAACTGCAAATGGTTGTGAGGTGGTAATTCCTAACTCTCAAGGTTGTTGTGCTGCACTTCCTGAACACCAAGGACAAACGGAACAAGCGAAAATATTAGCCAGACAAATGATTGATAGTTTTGCTGATACTAATGTGGATTTTGTGATTATCAATGCTGCTGGTTGTGGTCATACTTTGAAGGAATATGCTCATATTCTAGCAGATGATCCAGAATATGCGGAAAAAGCGAAAATATTTGCAGCTAAAGTTAAAGATTCACAGGAGTTTTTAGCCAATGTGGGTTTAACTGCTAAACTTTCACCTTTGACTGATAAAAATATCAATTTAGTTTATCAAGATGCTTGTCATTTATTACATGGTCAAAAAATTAGTGTCCAACCCCGTCAACTCTTAAAACAAATTCCCGGTGTGACTTTAAAAGAACCTATAGACGCGGCTTTGTGTTGTGGTAGTGCGGGAGTTTATAATATGTTGCAACCGGAAGTTGCGGAGGAATTAGGTAAACAAAAAGCTCAGAATTTATTAAATACTGGTGCAGATTTAATTGCTTCTCCTAACCCTGGTTGTAGTTTGCAGATTAGTAAGTATTTGCAGGGTAAAACTATTTCTGTTATGCACCCAATGGAGTTATTAGATTATGCAATTCGGGGTGATAAGTTGGAGATTTAGAAAATTATAAAACCCATATCCCCGACTTCTGAGATCAATTTATCATTTATTTATAAGATAAAAAAGAAGTCGGGAATCTTATTTATCGTTCCCAAATTAAGTTCATTGCCTTTTTTATGATTTCTTCTTGTTGAACTAATTTGCTTAATTCTTCTGCTTCGTATTGACCTTCAAAAGCTTCAATTGCTGCTTTTTCTAATGCTAAATCATAAGCATCTTCTAGAGTCGCTGCTAATTCTGTTTCACTCAAATAAGTTCCTTTTGCTTTTTCACGGGAATTACTGCGTTGAATTTGTTTGACAGAGTTGCGAATAGAAAGATTCCAAGACCTAGTGGTACGGTTTTCAGCAGCTTGTTTAATTAGGTGTAGAAGTAAAATGATGCCATAGCTAAATATTTTATTCAGTTTATCAGATTTGCTCATTTCTTCTAATTCTTCGACAATCAATAAGGCTTCTGTTATATTGCCTTGGTGCAGGAGTTCTTTGAGTGTAAGTAGTTCTTCCATTTGGTTGATTTTCCTAATTTTTCATCGCTAAGGTTAATCCGTCTGCTATGGGAACTAAACTCAGGGTAATTCGGCAGTCTTGATGTAATTTGCGATTCAACGCCCTAATTTTATTAGTTTGATTATCTTGTATTTCTGTATCTGCAACTTTACCCGACCACAACACATTATCAATGGCAATTAATCCACCGGGACGAATTAATTCAAGACATTGCTCATAATAATTATCATAGTTACTTTTGTCAGCATCAATAAACGCAAAGTCAAAAGTTCCCCCTTCCCCTGCTGTTAATAACTTATCTAATGTTTCCAACGCTGGGGCAATATGCAAATCAATTTTATCAGCTACTCCCGCTTCTTGCCAATAACGTCGAGCTACACTGGTATACTCTTCACTAACATCACAGGCGACTATTTTACCATCTGCGGGTAAAGCCAAAGCTACTACTAAGGAACTGTAGCCAGTAAATACACCTACTTCTAAGGTTTTTTTTGCTCCTATCAACTTAATTAATAATGCCATGAATTGCCCCTGTTCAGGAGCTATTTGCATTATGGACCTTGGCATTTGAGCGGTTTCTTGACGCAGTTGGGTTAAAATAGCTGGTTCGCGCAGGGAATTTGAAAGCAAATAATCATATAGGTTTTGTTCTAAACCCAGGGTCTGTTTTGACATGATTTATATTAATTATTTTATGATAGTTCTTCCTTGTCGGTTCTATGATAACAAATTTAAAATCAAATGTCAACCCCCAAATCCTCTTTTAAACCCGACTCGTTTTAAAGCGTGTTTCAAAATTTATTTATTGACAAAGTTCTCAGTTTCGACTATGCTTATGTTATGAGTAAAAAAGTGTGCGCCCATATATATAAGACTTTTATTTATCAAATTATTCAAAGCAGTAAAACCAACGTTTATAAATGATTCATGCTTTCAAGAACTTGGGTACACAAGACATTTTCGATGGTAAAGATTCTAAAGCTGCTCGAAAAACCTGTCCCTCATCCCTTTAGAAGCGTA
>NZ_AP018316.1:4976007-5114161 GCF_002368115.1 Dolichospermum compactum NIES-806
AATCATTAAACAACATCCTGTAAATCCTTTAATCCTGGATATCCTGATTCAGACCTTGACAAAGTTCTCAGTTTCGACTATGCTTATGTTATAGGTGGAAAAGTGTGCGCCCATATATATAAGGTTTCCACATCCAGTATTTATCCAAAAAAATTCTGCCTAACAGCGAGACAAGGGAAAATAAAAAAGAGCAGAGGGCAAAAGAGCAAGAGTATAAAGGGCAACTAAGTCCTCGCGGCAGCACTACATACAACCCGAAAACCAATATCGTAGTGTCTGCTGCCGAGCTTGATGCTGCTGCGAGAAGCAGAACGGCAATTCCCAGGATAGGTGTCCCCCGAACCACCGCGTAACCGCTTATAATCGCTTAAAACAATCAAAGCAGACCATTTATAGGCGCATTTATATAATTTTCTTGCCAATCATCTTCGCACCATTCCGACACATTCCCGTGCATATCATACAAACCAAAAGCATTAGGGGGAAAAGTTCCTACATCTGTGGTTTGTTCTCGATATTGCCCTTTTGGTGCAGAAGCGTAGGAATAGTTACCTTCATAGTTTACCAAATCTGGGGTAATACTTTCACCAAAATAAAAAGGTGTCGTTGTTCCCGCCCTACAAGCATACTCCCATTGTGCCTCACTTGGCAATTTATAGTTTTTACCTGTTTTTTGGCTTAACTTTTGACAAAATACCACTGCATCATTCCAATTCACACTTTCAACAGGGCGATTAGCACCTTTGAAATGAGCAGGGTTGTTTCCCATGATAGCTTGATATTGTGCTTGAGTCAAAGCATATTTACCGATAAAGAAGCTGGGAACATTAACTTGATGTTGGGGACTTTCATCATCGGATCTTCCCTTTTCATTTTCCGGTGAACCCATGTAAAATGTTCCTGCGGGTATTTCCACCATTTCCAACATCACCCCATTTCCCAAATCTTCCACAAAGTAATTTGCTGAGTGGTTGCGTTTGTTGATAATACTTCCTTTATTGTTGGTGGTGACAACTTCAAAAGTGAAAGTTTTGAGATGATTATTTTGTGATTGAATACCTAAAAACGTAAACCATTCTGTAATAGACTGAGGACGGTTTTGATAATCTAACTCCATTCCCTTGAGAATAGCATCATTTACCTTTTGACTAATTTGAGAATTGTATTTTTGCGGTGGTTCAATCGCCATTTTCATGTCTAGCATAATCTTAGCATTCAGATAAGGACTAGGCAGAGGAATGAAAGGAGGTTCATGAACGGCGATAATTACATATAATGTGGCTGCTAAAGCATAGATATCTAAAGCCGGCGTGAAATTACTTCTATTTTCAAATTGTTCTGGTGGTGCAAAAACCGGAGTTTTGGCATTTGTTAAACTCATCAATTCCGCAAAGTTGACTTCTCTAGCTAAACCAAAATCAATTAATATGGCTTGATTGTCAGATTCTCGCAGTAAAATATTCGCAGGTTTAATATCTCGGTGCAGATAATTACGACTATGAATATAACTTAAAGCCTCTCCAATGCCTTTAATAATTCCTAAACCTGCACTTTCACTAAAAATACCATTCGCGTATAAATATTGTTCTAAATTTTTGCCTTTGACATATTCCATCACCATACAAGATAAACCATTTTCTTGAAACAGTTCAGGATACACTTTGACAATGTGAGGATGATCAAAGGTAGCTAATACCATCGCTTCGGTGTTAAACTTGTCCTGTTCTTCTGCTAGAAAATCTCCAAAACTATCGGTATTACCATATTTATCTCGATAGCGTTGTTTCAAAAAGGAGACGTTGAGGCTTTTGATAGCTACTTCTTTTTTGCGTTTATGATCTTGCGCTAAATAGGTAATACCAAATCCTCCCTGTCCTAGAGTATCAATAATTTCGTATTGTCCTTTTTTGAGTAGTTGCCCTGGGGTAAAATAAGCCATAATAAAATTTAATTTGTCTGAATCAGGATGTCCAGGATTTGAGGATAAGAGGAAAATAATTATGTTGGTGGTTGAAAAGTCTATATATATGGGCGCACACTTTTCCACCCATAACATAAATATAATACAAGCTTTGAGATTTGTCAAGTCTTAATTGTCTGAATCAGGATATCCAGGATTTGAGGATTTTCAGGATGTGATTTAAAGATTGTTTTTGAGGAAGTGGTGATTTTTTTGTCTGATAGCGAAGTGTGGCGCAAGCCATATCAGGATGTCCAGGATTTCAGGATAAAGAGGAAAATAATTATATTGGTGGTTGAAAAGCCTATATATATGGGCGCACACTTTTCCACTCATAACATAAATATAATACAAGCTTTGAGATTTGTCAAGTCTTGATGTGAATTAAATTGTCTGAATCAGGATGTCCGGGATTTGAGGATTTAGAGGATAAAGAGGAAAATAATTATGTTGGTAAGTAGTGAGACAGAATTAGTTACACAATGTCATTGCGTTAGCGCAGCGTGGCGTTAGCTATATGGAACGAAGTGAAATGAAGCAATTCCAAGGGTTGTGATTGCTTCCCTTCGCTCGCAATGACTGTAAATATTTTTGTCCAATTACTTAGTTGAAAAGAACAGGAAAATCAGTTATGTAATTAATTCCGTCTCATTACTTAAAATCTATAGCGGTTCTCAATCGCTGCGCCTCTGCGCCTCTGCGTGCAAAAAATCATCCCATGACACCAAATCCAGGGAGTTTATGTAGAGATGTTGCAAAGATAAGATTTTCTGAAGAAAGAGCTTATTTGCCCCCTAAAATTAAAGATTATTCTATAAACTTACTCGCGTCAGAGGAGGTATTCATGAGCCGTCCAATTATTCTGGGTATTGTTGGTGATAGTGCTGCGGGGAAAACAACTCTGACTAGAGGGATTGCTCAGGTATTAGGTCCTGAAAATGTGACTATTATCTGTACAGACGATTACCACCGTTACGATCGCACACAAAGGGCAGAACTCGGCATTACAGCCCTCCATCCTGATTGTAACTACCTGGATATCATGCAGCAACATTTATCGCTGCTACGGACAGGACAGGCGATTCTCAAGCCGGTTTACAGCCATAAAACAGGCACATTTGAGCCGCCACAATATATTAAGCCGAGTAAATTTGTGATTATTGAAGGGTTACTAGGTTATTCTACCCGTGTAGCCCGTGATGCTTATGATGTTAAAGTCTATCTTGCTCCTCCTGAATCGCTACGTGCTGATTGGAAGGTGAAACGGGATACTCAAAAGCGCGGTTATACTCCAGAACAGGTATTAGCGGAGTTAGACAAGCGCGAACCAGATTCAGAAATGTATATCCGTCCTCAGCGGCAATGGTCAGATATCGTGGTCAGTTTCTATCCTCCCAATGATGAAATTGATGAAACTAACGGACATTTAAATGTGCGCTTGGTGCTGCGTCCTTCCATTCCCCACCCTGATTTTACGGAAATTATTCACGCTGGTCATGGTGATTCCCAGTCAGCTATCCGTTTGGGACTGGATAGAGATATGGGAAAACCAGTGGATGTTTTAGAGGTGGACGGTCATGCAACTTTGGAACAGGTGAATAAAATCGAACGGATTATGTGTAATGATATGCCGCATTTGAATAGTGTCTGCGATCGCGAAAGTAATCCAGAATTGGGTAAAATTGCGGGTACAACTGGAGAAACACTGCAAAGTTATCCTCTCGCCCTGACTCAGTTAATTATTACCTACCATATGCTCAAAGCTACGCAAATTCACCAGTAAGTAATTCAGGGTAATCTCTACAAAAAATAAAGATATTGTCAATGCGGAATAATTGTGACCAAAAATAAGGGATAAATAAAGATAGCTCTACCCAATTATTCCCAATTCAAAATCCCCAATTGGTATGACTTATTGCCTGAGAATAGCTGACTTACCGGAAAATGAACGCCCCCGTGAAAGGTTAATGACTTACGGACCGAAGATTTTAGCCACAGCGGAATTAATCGCTATTTTGCTGGGTACTGGTCAAGGACCTGGTAAACTCTCAGCAGTTGGTTTAGGGCAATATATATTACAGGAATTGAGTAAAGGTCAGTGTGACCCCTTAGCTGCTTTACGAAATGTCTCCCCCGCTGAATTAATGGAAATCCCCGGTGTGGGACCAGCAAAAGCAACAACCATTTTGGCTGCAATTGAATTGGGTAAACGCACTTTTTTATCCCGTCCTTCCGACGGAACAGTAATTGATAGTCCCATTGCTGCGGCTGCAGTGCTGAGTCAAGACTTGATGTGGCAAAATCAAGAAAGATTTGCCGTATTGTTATTGGACGTGAAAAATAAGTTATTAGGCACAAAGGTAATTACAATTGGGACGGCCACAGAAACTTTAGCCTCTCCCCGTGATATCTTTCGAGAAGTGATTCGTCAAGGTGCTACCAGGGTAATAGTTGCCCATAATCACCCTTCTGGGTGTTTAGAACCCAGTGAAGCAGATATAGAATTGACTCGTCAATTATTAGCCGGGGCAGAACTATTAGCTATTTCCATTTTAGATCATTTAATCTTAGGTAATGGCACTCATCAGAGTTTAAGAGAAATTACAACTTTATGGGATGATTGTCCTCAAGTTGATTGATATTTCTACCTTTTTTGTTCAACCTGTTCTAGTTCCTCATCTGTGCGTGCATTGGGGTTTTTAGGACGCTTAATAGTAGGAAATAAGTTAAGAGCAAAATTATTCAAGGCTATCCGGGTTTGAGCGCTGGATTTCCCTAACTCACCGGGTAAAACCTTATCTCCCAAAGTTATAAAGAGAATAAAACCAATGATAAAAAAAGGGTATGTATCGTTTCATCTTCAATTCCTCGCCAATTAGAGATTGCAATTGATAACTGTCCCTATAAAATGCCCAAATCATCATCAAAACAATAACTCACAAATAATATTTTTTCCGAATCTAATGTTCAAATAACATGATCTAACAAAATTTCTCACCTGTTAATTTCTACTATTGAGCCAAATATCTGCAATTAATGGAGTATAATCTGTAAAATCAGGATATATTATTGAACATGGATTTTATCACCATTTTAGGATTACTTGCAGGGGCATTAACTACTATTGCCTTTTTACCACAAATGTTCCAAATATGGCGCACAAAATCAGCAAAAGATGTTTCTTATGTGATGCTGATTGTCTTCATGAGTGGCTTGTTTCTGTGGTTAGTCTATGGGATTATTCTCGGCGCTTTCCCCGTTATTCTCGCTAATGGGGTGACATTATGTTTTAACTTGATTATTCTATGGCTTAAAATTAAATATAGATAACTCTACTAAAAAAGCTGTGACATCATCTGTATTTGACTGTGAACGCCTTCTGTTTACCCCAGCAACCCCCAAGAACGATGCTATTCCTGTAATTTTTGCCTTTCCCAATGAGTACACTGTGGGCATAACTAGCCTGGGTTATCAGGTGGTATGGGCGACTTTGGCTATGCGTGATGATTTGCAGGTAAGTCGCTTATTTACGGATATTCGGGAACAACTTCCCAGACATTCAGAATTATTAGGTTTTTCGATGTCTTGGGAATTAGATTATGTGAATATTTTTAATCTTTTGGAATCTTTAGAAATTCCCATTCGCGCTAATTCCCGTCATCAAAATCATCCCCTAATTTTTGGTGGTGGACCTGTTCTCACAGCTAATCCTGAACCTTATGCTGAATTTTTTGATGTGATTTTATTGGGAGATGGTGAAAATCTGCTTAGTGATTTTATAGATACTTATAAAAAAGTCAGAAATGCTGATAAAGAAACTCAATTAAAAACATTAGCCCAAGTTCCCGGAATTTATATTCCTAGTTTATATGTAATAGAATATATCACACCAGATGGGGAAATAAAATCAATTAATCCGATTTCGGAGGAAATTCCCCCAATTATCCAAAAGCAAACTTATCGAGGCAATACTCTTTCTGCTTCTACGGTGGTGACAGAAAAAGCCGCTTGGGAAAATATTTATATGGTGGAAGTGGTGCGGAGTTGTCCCGAAATGTGCCGCTTTTGTTTAGCTAGTTATTTAACTTTGCCTTTTAGAACTGCGAGTTTAGAAAGTTCTTTAATTCCTGGGATTGAACGGGGTTTAAAAGTTACAAATCGTTTGGGTTTGTTGGGAGCTTCTGTTACTCAACATCCAGAATTTACAGAATTGTTAGATTATATTAGTCAACCAAAATATGATGATGTACGGTTGAGTGTGGCTTCTGTGAGAACCAATACAGTTACAGTTAAATTAGC
Organism: Dolichospermum compactum NIES-806; assembly: GCF_002368115.1. Lineage (NCBI taxonomy): Bacteria > Bacillati > Cyanobacteriota > Cyanophyceae > Nostocales > Aphanizomenonaceae > Dolichospermum > Dolichospermum compactum. The sequence continues at coordinate 4,982,267 of NZ_AP018316.1, forward strand.
CGAAACTTTGGCAAAACGAGATACAAGATCATTGACAATTGCGGTGGAAAGTGGTTCGGAAAAAGTACGGAAAATTGTCAATAAAAAATTACATAATGATGAAATTATCCAAGCGGCTATCAATGCAAAAGCTGGTGGTTTATCTAGCTTAAAACTCTATGGAATGGTGGGAATTCCTGGGGAAGAAGCGGAAGATATAGATGAAACTGTAAAAATGATGGAAGGTGTAAGAAAAGCTGCGCCTGGTTTGCGGTTAACATTAGGATGCAGTACCTTTGTACCCAAGTCACACACACCATTTCAATGGTTTGGGGTTAATAAGCAAGCAGAAAAGCGGTTGCAATTGTTACAAAAGCAAATAAAACCTCAAGGGATGGAGTTTCGACCAGAAAGCTATAATTGGTCAATTATACAGGCTTTGTTGTCCAGAGGCGATCGCCGACTTTCTCAATTATTAGAATTAACCCGTGATTTTGGCGACTCTTTAGGAAGTTACAAACGCGCTTTTAAACAACTGAAAGGACAAATTCCCGACTTAGATTTTTATGTTCACAGCAATTGGTCAACTGAGAAAATTTTACCTTGGAATCACTTGCACGGACCCTTACCACAGTCTACACTGATTAAGCATTTGGCAGAAGCTACCAATTCAGAATTCAATCATAAATAATGCACACAGATACAATATTTTACCAAATCTTCCTAACGTTTCATACACTATCAATACTGCTCGGTTAAGCCTAAAAAGTCATTATACTGTAGGTTGGGTTGTTCGCGTTAGCGTTGCGGAGCAATCGGAACGAAACCCAACAAAATCCTTGATAATGTTGGGTTTCGCCGTTGCTCAACCCAACACCTGTCATAATAAAAAACCTTGGCAAAACCTCGAAAAATATCAAGTCCTGCCAAGGTATTTAGTTACAACCGGCATTCCGCACTTCAAAGTGTCACATACTTATGCTTCAAAAAATGTTACTAAATTAGGATAGTTTTATTAAGTATTAATCCTGATTTTTCCTGGTGGTAATGCGATAGCGAAGCGCTCCGTAGGAATCGCTATCTGACTATTATTAGCCCTATATTGGTAATCTTGGTGTATTACAAAATGAAGTGCGGAATGTGGGTTACAAGTAATTACTATTAAATCCCAACTTTACAGCGATTTTTGTTCTTATGAGGTGTATCTTAGCCCCCTCATCGCACCCCCCTAAATCCCCCCGCAGCGGTGGGAAGAAAAGGATAAGCTTTTGATCCTGGAGGGGGTTGGGGTTGGGGTTCTTGTACCTGATAAGACCGGAAAGTGCTTTAATTAAACCAGGACAAACTGATTAGGATTAGCCACACTCAAAGCGCTCGCTTGAATACCAGTTAAAGTAGCTAAAGTTTGACCACCAAACATAACCGCAGTATCAGCACCAACTTGAGTCAAGGTAAGATTAGCTGTAGTGATACCTAAACTGGCAGCACCAGAAATACCAATCACGTCAGTACCAATTTGGAAATCTAGAATGGTGTTAGTAGCTTTGGTTAATTCACCAAAAACAATCCAGAATTGGTCAGCGCCAGCACCACCAGATAGGGTGTGACCACCACCAAGACCAATTTCAAAGGTATCATTACCATCACCACCCAAGGCACGACCATCAGAACCATTACCCAGGAAGAAGGTATCATTACCAGCGCCACCGGAGGCACGGAATTTGCTGGCTTCATCGCCAAAAAATATGTCATTACCATCACTACCAAAAGCGCGATCGCCATTGGCTAAAAACACGGTATCATTGCCACTACCACTGTCAATAATGTTATTACTGGCAAGAGCGCCCGCAGCCGCACTATCAACCTCGTCATTACCAGCACCACTAAACACGACATCATTAATACCACCAAAGCCATTTGGAGTTGCCTTAGCTACAATTATATCGGCATCAGGTTTACCAGCAAAGAATTGTGTGTCCTGAATCAAATTGGCATTAGGCGCGATCAAGAAAGATAACTGACCACCTTCAACCAGGTTTTCTTGTCTAGTTTTAGTTCCATCACCATTACCATCAATGTCAGTTGCAGTAATGATTGTGCCAGAACGAATACTATGCGCCTGGACATCAAACACAAACTGTGTACCAGGAGCGTTACCAAACAGATCGGAAACGTCTAGAATACCTGAAGTTTCCCAGTTACCGATATCAGTGGGGCTAGAGTCAGTTTGACCAGAAGGAACAGCCGAGCGATCAACTTGTGCAATTCGGGTCAGGGTTGAGGAAGGATCAGCAACAATATTTTGACTATTGAAGAAACCCTGTAGTCTGGCATTGTTGTTAAATGAAACTATTGATTGTTGGGTGTTCAGTAAAGGTTTGATGCCATTAATTTCAACAATCATGTCATCAAAATCTTGGTTGGAATTAGCATAGGGCAACTCTTCTGCACCAAGAACGAACACATTTTCACCTTTAGAATAGGTGACAAATTGGGACGCGCGATCAGGATTTATTATGTTATTGGTAGAGAAGGTATATTTTTTAGCACCTCTACCAGTTGGATCACCATTAGGAAGGTTATTAATCAATCCAAAGTGAAACTGTTGACTAAAGCCTGTAGCAACTTGTAACCCATTAATAGCTACATTACCTTGATCATCAATAGTAACATTAACTGTTTTACCGGCTCCATCAGGACCTTCAAAAATAGTAACAGTCTTGCTAGGATTGGTGGCATCTTGAAGAATAAACTGGTTAGTATCTCGGACATTACCAAACAAATCTAATGTCTCTTTGGGAGTATCTAATCCAGGATTTTGTTCGCCAAGTAATTTAACGGTGAAAGTGTTGCCTGTGAAGGTTGCAAAATTCTTCTGGTCGTTGTTGACGTTAATTACATTCTTGGTTGTAGGATCAATTCTCCAAATAGATGCTTCTTCCTTCGATGTTCCCGCAAAAATAGCTGCTGTAGCTGCCCGATCTTCGTTAAAGTAGATTTTGCCATCATCAGCCCAGTCAAGGTTATCAGGGTTACGGAGACTGGCATCTTTGGTTAAGTTACCATCAAAGAGAATGTCTATTTTGGCTGAGATGTCACCAGTATTGATATTATTGAAGTCAATATCAATCTTATAGGTCGTTCCATAGGTATCTACACCGTCAAATATAGTTTCACGTCCTGTGGAAGCTAGGACTACTTGTGTACCGTCTTTAGGGTTGGTAGATACATCTTCAGGACGAGAAAACAAGAATGCTTTGACATCTGCGGCTAATTTATCTTGCTGTGCTTGGGTGGCAAAGCCTTGAGCATCATAACCAAGTTCATTTTGAATGCTTGTATCTGAGTCTGGTCCATCAACAGCAGTATTAGCAAGAGCAGGGTCATAATATTTGATCTCTACAAACTTACCAACTGTAGAGTTGTTTGTACCTTTGAATTCTCTAGGATCAGCTTCGATCGGATCAGTAGCATTACTGGGGTCATCAGCAACCCAAACATAGAGCTTACCTTGTCCAAGTCCATTCCGGTCTAAGAAACTACCATCATTCTTGGCATTTTTGTCACCAATATAGAGAATCAGAGGTGCAGGTCCGCGATCATCACCAATTAAAAAAGCAACTTTGTCAGTGCGGCCTGTGTTCAACTCAGTGACGTTTTCCCATGCAGCCCGACCAAACCAAGGAAGAGTATATAAGACATTGGTTTTGGTATCTAAAGCAAATTGTGTCCCACCATAGGTTTCTTCCCCAGAGAAGAAAATACGATCAGCTAAACCAATACCCGCACCAAACTGGTTGGCTTCAAACAAAGCAGCAGAACAAAAACGTTGAATACCACCAAATTCTAAATCAGCAGCAGCATCAACAACTTCACCTTTGCGGTTGATAATGGTGTCATGGGCTAATCCAGCATCAACGATTTGCAATGTGCGCTTGTCAACATCAAAATAGTTAACTCTTGCACCGGGGAGTTGAGTACCGTTTTTCAGGGTGTACTTATAACCATCAGCAGCCCCTACCTCATTAACAACTAATAAACGAACGGTTGTGTCGTTGAGTGAGTAAGCGCCAATACCGTCAAGAATCCCAGGAGCAACATAGTTGCCAATTTTGTCGCCAACTGTAAAAATTGGGTCAACTGTGTAACCGTTTAATCCTTTGACTTGAGACGGTTCGGTTGTATCGAATGGTGTGTTAGCCATAAAATCCCTCAGTTTTCTTTGTAATGCTTACTGAATTAATGCTTGGTAAATTCAGGAGAACCTATACTTACTGAATATGAATATTACCTTCCAGTAGAATTTCACGCAGAGGTTAAGAAGGCACTATGATTTGGCTATTTCTTAATTAAAAATCCTGCTAAAAGTTAATTTTTGATTAATTAAAGATTATCTATTTATGGGTACTATGCCAATATTAAAACTAATACATACCCGATCTTCTTCACTCATATTCATTTCCACACCATGTAACAGCCAACTAGGAAATATTAACATTGTCCCTTCACGAGCTTTATAAGTTATTTTGGGGAAATTCCAAAGATTAAACTCTATGGAAGGTGGTACAATCATCTGTGAAGCTGGTCGCGGATCAGAGAAAAATATGCCACCACAATTTTCAGGAGTTTTCAGATAATATACTCCACTTAAAATTGAGTTTGGATGATTATGTACAGAATTTGAAGCAAGTTTACGATTAATAATTGCCCAACAAGTTGTAATTTTGAGGCTAAATTTTTGTAAATCCCATTGCAAAAATGTGGCAACTTCTAAGACATTTTCATTAATGATTTGTGTAAGTTTGTCAAAACTTTCCATTTCATGCAACCTATCTGTACTATGCCATCCTAGTATATTTGACCACTTCTCACCCTGACTATCTCGACGTTCTTCCGCATAGATAGTTTCTAAGAGTGGAGGATTTAATTGTTGATAATTTTCTAGGGAAAAATGCCAAACAGAAGTGGGAAACCAGTCATTTCTAGAACCAGCCATAATTTTGATTCACGTTTATATTGACTTGTAATCTCTGTAGTGGGGCAAAAACATGGACAGTTAAAAACAAAAAAAAGCCGAAGTCCTGTTAAGCTCAATAGGTAACTTTCTGGAACTGAACTGTTTTATGCACCTACCTTCCTTTCTATGGTTATGGAAAATAGCCGCTTGGTCAATGGGATTATCTTTACTAGCCTATTTATTTTTAGCCATAACTGGTATTTGGATGTTACGGGTCAGAACAAACCCAGAATCTTTCGGTATTCTATTACCTTCGTATCGTCCGCAAGTGCGATCGCTCCATTATATAATCGGCATCACGATGGTTAGTCTAGTATTACTACTTCTAGCCGTTGGCATTGTTGGTACATTAGGACACTTCGGCTCATTAGGACATTCACCACATTTACTCGCTGGGTTAATAGTCGTCATCTTAGTTTTAATATCCGCTTTTAGTGCCACTCAAATTAGTACAAACAAGCCTTGGGCTAGACCATTACATCTTAGTTGTAATCTCTGCTTATTACTAGGATTTGCTTGGGTATCTTTCAGCGGTTGGATGGTGGTACAAAAATATTTACCTTAATTCTCAGTTTCCACCATGCTTCTATTATACCTGGGAAATTGTGCAGACCACACACAAATAATTTATCCTGTCAATCCTGAAAATCCTGTTCGCGTAGCGTGGCGTTAGCCACTTCTGACAATTTTAACCCTTGACAAAGTTCTCAGTTTCGATTACTCTTATGTTATTAGTGGGAAAGTGTGCGCCCATATATACAGGGTTTTCATTTATCAAATCATTTAAAACAGTAAAACCTTTATAAATGATTTATACTTTCAAGAATTTGGGTACACAAGACATTTTCGATGGTAAAGATTCTAAAGCTGCTCGAAAAACCTGTCCCTCATCCCTTTGGAAGCGTGCAGTTCGTAAACTAGATCAGTTAGACTCAGTTACAAGTTTAGAAGATTTAAAAATTCCCCCAGGTAATTGTCTAGAAGCATTAAAAGGTGATAGAGAAGGTCAGTATAGTATTCGGATTAATGATCAATATCGAATTTGCTTTTTTTGGCAAGAATTAGGGGCAGATGCTGTGGAAATTGTAGATTATCATTGAGGTATTAATCACATTTATGAAAATCCCAACCCATCGTCCTCCTACCCATCCTGGAGAAATGTTATTAGAAGAGTTTATGATCCATAAAGGTTTAACACCCCAAAAAATAGCTGAGTCTATTGGTGTTACAGAACAGCAAATTGTAGATTTAATAGCAGGTAAACAGCATATCACACCCAGTTTAGCACTGCGGTTATCCAGGTTTTTTGGTATATCTGTTGATTTCTGGATGAATTTACAAGTTCGCTGGGATCTATATTATGCTCAACAAGCAGAAGCAGAATTTCTGAATACAATTAATCCTTTTGTCGCTTAATTGTCAGAATCAGGATATCCAGGGTATTTCCACCATTTCCAACTTCACCCCATTTCCCAAATCTTCCACAAAGTAATTTGCTGAGTGGTTGTGTTTGTTGATAATACTTCCTTTCGCGTTAGTTGTGACAACTTCAAAAGTGAAAGTTTTCAGGTTAGTTAAAAACTTCTCTCCAAACCTCTCTCCTACAAAGAGCGATCAAAGGTAGCTAAGACCATCGCTTCGGTGTTAAATTTGTCCTGTTCTTCTGCTAAAAAGTCTCCAAAATTTTCTGTATTCCCATATTTATCTCGATAGCGTTGTTTCAAAAAGGAGACGTTGAGACTTTTGATAGCTACTTGTTTTTTGCGTTTATGATCTTGCGCTAAATAGGTAATACCAAATCCTCCCTGTCCTAGAGTATCAATAACTTCGTATTGTCCTTTTTTTGAGTAGTTGCCCTGGGGTAAAATAAGCCATAATAAAATTTAATTTGTCAGAATCAGGGTGTCCAGGATTTGAGGATTTTCAGGATAAATTTTAACCTCTTACCTTTGCGTGAGACTAAAATACCTACCCTTAATCAGCAACGCTTTTTTCTGAATCAGGTTTTATGTTCAAATTCTATACTCTTCCCTGTCACCTGTTGTTTACTACCTATCCACCAAGCCAACCCACCCATAAACAGCACTCCCATAACTCCCTGTAAAGGATTATTATTCACACCAGTCACCCAGTCAGGAACTTGTCCCGAATATTTAGTTAATTGTCCCACATTAATAATGTAATAACCCCAAACTAACCCACCATGTAAACCAATAGGTAAACCTAAACGTCCTCGTTTCCAACGTTTTCCCCATACCTGCGTTAACCCCAACAATACCAAAGCCGGAAACTGGAGTAAAGTATGAATAATTGCCTCCAAAGGTTTAATAAAATGGGATACAGCAAATAAAATTGCATCTATCCTCATAGCAATATTTAATTTATAATCTCGTTGTAATTCATCCAATAACCAACCCCGAAATAATAATTCTTCTGCAAAACCCACACCCAAACCAACTAATAAACCCTCTAAAATTATTCTCCCTAAAAACACTTGAGGTTGTTGCCATACCAACCAACCCAGTACACCTTCCAAACTAAATAAAACTAAAACACTAGTGAGTCCAATAGCTAACCCCCACAATACATCTACACCATTAAATCGCGTAAATTCTAAACCATAATAGCTGAATATTTTTGGTTGCTGATGAACTTGTTTACCCCAAATATTTAGCAGAAAAATAAACTCTACATATAATATTACCAGAGTTAAAATACTTTCTAAATTAGTATCTTCCACTAGCAAATAAATTGGTATAGCTAGGGGTAGCCATAAAAATAGTAAGGCCAGTATAAAACAAACCAGCCTCACAGTAACGGGGTATTGGGTAAGTTGAGTGAGATTAATTTTCATAAAGTTAGTCAATTATCATCAGTCAACAATATACTGCTAATGACCAATGACTAATGACCAGAAACTATTCTTCTGGTTCAATCGTACTACTTAAACCATGATTGTTGAGGGTTTCAGAATAGAACTCCGCGTGTTCTTGAGCGCAAGTAATAACTAAAGCTAACCCATTATGGTGAGCTTCCATCATAATACTAACAGCTTGCGGTTGGGTGATGCTATTAACAGTAGTCATTAGCACTTGTACAACGTACTCCATTGGATTATAGTCATCATTATGGAGCAAGACGCGATACTGAGGCGCAAGCTTGCGGGATGTAGAACGCTTCTCAATGGTTTCGACTGACACGGTTCTTTGCTCTTTTATCGTTGATTTACTACAATATATTCCTGTTCAGCACTTGCTTAACAGTTATTTACTTCTGCATTGCCGTATTTCCATCTTAAAATACCTTTGGCGTTGCTGAGAAGTTTTTCATATAACATCGTAGCACAAACACAAGAAATTGACATTAATAATTGGTACAGAAAAATTTTCCCTTATTTTCTATCTCATTACTGGCAATGGGAATTATTAAAATTAAGGAAACTGCGACACAGAAATTACTCTAGATAGTTATGGATATCAGCCCCAAATTTCAAGCAGGACAAATTGTATCCTTGGATTATAGCCATCAGCATCTTTATGCAGAAGTCATTGAAATCGTCGTTTCCCGTCAATTGTGCTGGGTGCGTCCCCTACTGCTTGTGAACTCTACCTCAGAATTACCACTTATGATTGATTTACAAGATGTATCGGATTTGTTCTGGCCACTAGACTTGTTTAGACCGGCTTTAGATACTGAAGTTATAGCTTTTTTAGGACAACTTTTTCCTAAAGAACTAAAATTTGAACCTGATTTAGTAGCTAAACAACAATTTAATTTATTTATTCATCAACTGTGGCAAGCATATCAACAAGGACAGGAAACATAAAGAGACTTAATTGCATAGGTAATATTAGCAACAAGAGGATGTTAGCAAGCAGAGTTAATACCTCCCAGTACGAGTATTATCCCCAGGTGGGAACTAACTGTACCCTGCCAGCATCCATCTCTGCCATTAGTAATTCTAAAGCTTCATAGTCAACATCAGAGATATGACCTAGCTTTGTTAATTCCGAGTTAATCTCATTTTCGATTTCTGGCGTTAGCTTGCGGATATGCAGGGCTTTTTCTACCAACTGACGAATCACGTATCGAGTTTTCATAAGAAATAAACCAAATTGCAGTTACTAGTTACTATGTAAGACAATGCTCGGTATAAAAGGTGATTTATACCTCTCAATGCTGTGATTTAGATCACTACTAAATAATCAAGACCAGTTATTCGGTAACTCTGTTTTTGTTAATGACAAGGGTAAAAGTCAAGGTGGACAATTACAGAGAAATTTTTCTGAAACTACCTCCATTCCTAGTTTCAACAGGAGTAACTACTATGGCGACAGATGATTAATCTGCATTCAGAAGGCATAAGTAGATTGTTTTTTAACTTTCTAAAAAAAAATGTATATATAAGTACACTTTACCATTGACTTATGACAATCTTTAAATAAACCCAGTCAAGCTATAAAGATTGAGTAAAGAGACTTCACGCTTGTAGCCAAGTCAGAAAAAAGTTGATCCTCAAACAAAATGCAAATTTACACTTACAAAAGCTTATATGATAATGTCAATATAATTCCTAAAACTTTGCGCTTTTGCTCCTGTTTGCCTCTAAGCGTGCCTCTTTTAGAGGAACTTCGTTAATGCGCAGCGTGCCGTAGGCATAATCTAATTCATGCAGCGCCAAATTTGCAAAATAAAATTATTGAACTCCAGTCAAAATCTCTAATTAATGCTAGTCTTGGGGTGGTTAGCTGTAATTTATGGTAGCTAGAAGATAGCAAAGTGGCTGTTTTAGTTGAACAATTAATAACATCGGATATTTTAAAACCTGCCCGTTACCTGGGTAATGAGCGTTTAGCTGTCCATAAGCCTTGGGATACGGCAACAATCCGCTGGGTTTTGACCTATCCAGAAGTGTATGAGGTAGCGGCATCAAATTTAGGGCATATCATATTATACAATATTTTGAATGCCCAGCCTCGCCAGTTATGCGATCGCGCTTACTTACCAGGAGCGGATTTAGCCGCCAAACTTCGCACCACGCAGACACCCTTGTTTGCAGTAGAATCTAAACGGTGGTTGACGGATTTCGATATTTTAGGCTTTAGTCTCAGTTACGAATTAGGATGCACCAATATTTTAGAAATGTTGGATTTAGCAGGAATCCCCGTCACTAGAGAAGAACGGTTACAGGGAAATCACCCGCTAATTTTTGCCGGTGGACAAACAGCAACCTCTAACCCCGAACCCTATACAGATTTCTTCGATTTCATGGTTTTGGGAGATGGTGAAGAACTGCTTCCCGAAATTGGCTTGGTTTTAGAAGAAGGGAAAAAATCAGCCTTGAATCGTCAAGACCTATTATTAGACTTGGCACAAATTCCTGGTGTATATGTGCCACAGTTCTATGAAATGGGTAAAGGAGGGGCTGTATATCCCCTGCGTCCAGATGTACCCAAAAGAGTCCTGAGAAGAGTAGCCACACCCATTCCTGCCTATTCTATTGGCTTAGTTCCTTATGTAGAAACAGTTCATGATCGCCTCACCATTGAAATTCGTCGCGGTTGTACTCGCGGTTGTCGCTTTTGTCAACCAGGAATGCTAACCAGACCAGCGAGGGATGTCGAACCGGAAAAAGTAGTAGAAGCTATAGAAAAGGGAATGCGGGAAACTGGTTACAATGAGTTTTCCCTTTTGTCTTTGAGTTGTTCTGATTATTTAGCCCTACCAGCGGTGGGGATGGAAATAAAAAATCGCTTAAAAAATGACAATATTTCTCTCACCTTACCTAGTCAGAGAATAGATAGATTTGATGAAAATATTGCCAATATCCTGGGAGGTACGCGCCAAGGTGGGTTAACCTTTGCCCCAGAAGCGGGTACACAAAGAATGCGGGATATCGTTAATAAGGGTTTGACAAATGAAGAGTTATTGCGGGGGGTAAAAACAGCTTGGGAAAAGGGTTGGGATAAAATCAAGCTGTATTTTATGATTGGTTTACCCGGAGAAACCGATGCTGATGTGATCGGTATTGTGGAAACTGTCCGCTGGTTAAAACAAGAATGTTGGGAAAAAGGACGCAGATCGTTAAACTTTACCTTGACCGTTTCTAACTTTACCCCTAAACCCCATACTCCCTTTCAATGGCATTCAGTTTCCACCACCGAGTTTGTGAGAAAGCAGAACCTCCTGCGGGAAGAATTTCGGGGAATGAAGAATGTGAAAGTAAATTTCACGGATTTTCGCATATCAGCGATGGAAGACTTTATTGGTAGAGGCGATCGCACTTTGGGGAAAGTGTTACATCGAGCTTGGAAATTGGGTGCAGGTATGGATGCTTGGTTTGATAATGTAGACAAAGCCTTTACAGCTTGGGGAACAGCCATTACCGAAGCCGGTCTAGACTGGAAATACCGTCAAGTGGAAAATGGCGAATGGAATCTGTTTGCTGTCAGCAACAACGAACAAGAAACTCTATCACCTCTGGATACTCCCTTACCTTGGGATCATATTGATACTGGCATTGATAAAAAGTGGCTGCAACAAGACCTACAACGCGCTCTAGAAGCCGCAATTGTCCCTGACTGCTCTTTTGAAGGTTGTTCTCATTGTGGAGTCTGTGGCACAGATTTCGGTCATAATGTGGTTATGCCTGCACCTCCCATTCCCAGCTTTGCCGGCGATTTTGTCCCCAACACCACCAAAGCCCAACGATTGCGAGTATGCTTTGGTAAACAAGGAAATATGGCTTTAGTCAGTCACTTAGATTTGATGCGTCTATTTGATCGAGTTATGCGCCGTGCCGGTTTACCCATCACCTTCACAGGTGGTTTTCATCCTGGACCGAGGATTGCTTTAGCCAGTGCTTTAAGTTTAGGTGCTACCAGTAGTGGAGAAATAGTTGATTTTGAGTTGACTGAACCAATAGATGTGGCAACTTTTCATACCCAATTGGTTAAACAACTACCTACTGACATTCCTGTGTATAATGTGGTAGAAATAGACATTAAGTCTCCCTCCGCTACCCAAACTCTGGAAGCAGCCGAGTATTTATTAACAATATCTACAGACCAAAGCGAAGGAGAATCGGCACAATGGCAAGATTGGATTGAAAATATTAAACATCAAGAGGAGATTTTATCGGCACATACAACTAAATCCGGTAAACAGCAATTAATAAATCTGCGCGATCGCCTGTGGGAGATAGAATTAATTTCAGTCTCTAACCAAGAATCATACTCAACAGCCATTGTGCGTTACTTGGGTAGTTGTCGTCCTGATGGAGTGATCTTGCGTCCTGAGCAAATATTGTCTATGCTAGAAACAGTAGCTCACCTAGAATTTCACCTCTTGCATATCCACCGCAAGCGTCTAGTTATCGGATAACTTGCTAGTAGTTATCAAAAATTAGTACGTTGTGGCAATTGATTTTTAGCAAGGTTGCGTTAGAATGGCAATTAAGAGAAATTTTCTGGAACTGCATTGAATGAATTGATTCACTACCTGTGATACTTACAGGAGCGAAGGCAAAGATATAAGAGTGCAACTTTTAAGATTGTATCCCAGACAAACTCTGCTGCTGATTACAAACCACTCTCTCTATAGCTACCTTGTGAATCAATCACTAACAATAGCTTTCGTCAACTTCTCCATTGACTGATACAGTCTATCCCTTAAAAGAGCCGTCAGCGTTCAGCCCTCAGCCGTCAGCGGGTTGTTGAAAAGGGGATTTAAACCTCACTTCAACAAAATTCCTCCTGTAGAGGTGGGAAATGAAACCCAGAATTAGCTTACTAGCTGAATGCTGATAGCTAAATACTTGTTAAATAAGACTTGCTTTTATTGCGAGCTTTTATGCAATTGCTACAAATGCAAGTGTGTTTGATTGTAAAAATACCACGTAAATATTGACAGAGATTACAAACCTGCCAGAATTCTTGTAAAGATGACCCAGTGAGTTATCTGCACCTAGCTAGACTTTCTAGTAAAAACACGGATAGTGAATCCTAGTGCTAAAGGCAGATTTCCCTCCGTCAGCAGATGGTAAACCTAAAGAGATACCGTGTCTAGACGCGAAGGCTTTTCAGAATGAGTATGCTATTTAGGTGTAGTCAGCTTTACTTGATAAAATGTTAACTTTGAAACAGATGTCTACGGATATCCAAAGTTTAAATAGCAGCGTATAGTAGGGGAAATCAGCCAAGGGCGGTTGATGGAGGTTCTTAAACTATATGCAGCTATTCAGGAATAATCCGGCGTGTAAACGCAATCACAGTATCATTAGCTCTTCATAACTTTGCAGAGCTACTCAAATTGGAAATTTTTATTACTAGTAGCGTCTTGTAGTAGCGACCGTCAGGACAAGCGGGATAACAAAGAAATTCCTGGTAATTCCCAACGGCGCTGCCATTTTTGAGGAAATTGAATGCCAAAACAAATTATCATCGCGGAGCAGCATCAAATTGCTGCTGTATTTTCAGAAGATCAAATACAAGAACTCGTTGTAGCTACGGGTCATCACCAAATTGGTGATATCTATCTGGGTGTAGTAGAAAATGTATTACCTGGGATAGATGCGGCTTTTGTTAATATCGGCGATCCAGAACGCAACGGGTTTATTCACGTCACTGATTTAGGTCCATTAAGGCTGAAACGTAGTGCAGCGGCGATTACAGAACTGTTGACACCACAACAAAAAACTTTAGTGCAGGTAATGAAAGAGCCAACTGGATCAAAAGGTCCCAGGCTCACAGGTAATATCACTTTACCCGGACGTTATGTAGTGTTAATGCCTTATGGACGAGGGGTAAATTTATCGAGACGGATTAAAAGCGAAAGTGAACGTAATCGCCTCAGAGCTTTGGCTATTTTGGTGAAACCAGCAGGGATGGGTTTGCTGGTACGCACAGAAGCAGAAGGAAAGCCAGAAGAAGCCATTATTGAAGATTTGGAAGTGCTGCAAAAGCAGTGGGAAATTGTGCAGCAAGAAGCAGTAACTTCCCGTGCGCCGGCTCTACTGAATCGTGATGATGACTTTATTCAGCGCGTACTTAGGGATATGTATGGTAGTGACGTGAATCGCATAGTTGTTGATTCCAGCACTGGCTTAAAACGGGTGAAGCAGTATTTACAAAACTGGAGTGGTGGACAAACACCCCAAGGATTGTTAATTGATCATCACCGCGATCGCTCTCCCATTTTAGAATATTTCCGCATCAATGCCGCCGTCCGTGAAGCCCTCAGACCGAGGGTAGATTTACCATCAGGTGGTTATGTCATCATCCAACCGACGGAAGCTTTAACCGTCATAGACGTGAACTCCGGTTCATTCACCCGTTCGGCAACTGCTAGAGAAACAGTCCTGTGGACAAATTGCGAAGCGGCGGCGGAAATTGCTCGTCAGTTACGGTTGCGGAATATTGCGGGGGTAATTGTGGTTGATTTCATTGATATGGAATCCCGACGTGATCAAATGCAAGTTTTAGAACACTTTAACAAAGCTCTAAAAGCGGATAAAGCCCGTCCCCAAATTGCCCAACTGACTGAACTAGGTTTAGTTGAACTGACTCGTAAGCGTCAAGGTCAAAACATTTATGAATTGTTTGGCGAAACTTGTCCTACTTGCGGCGGTTTAGGACATACCGTCAGATTACCTGGAGAACTGGAAAACCGTCTGCCTATCCCGGCTGCGGACATCCCAGAGCGGTTTGTACCCATGCCTCAAAGGGAATCTCGTCCACCTGCACCTACTACTCGCATCTCTGATATCGGTAGTGTGCCACAAGTGACACCAAAAGATGTCTATGATGGCTTTGGCGATGGATTTGAAACCGAACCGGAATTTAGTTCTCTGCATCTGATTAATCATCCTAGTTACCAAGAATTAAATGATAAGCGACGTACCCGTACCCGTCGTAGCCGTATTGGTGTAAATGGTGCTAACGGTAAAGATGAATCTCGCTTACCTACCAATCCTCTAGCTTTTGTTAATGATTCAGATTTAGACTTAGAAGAACCTGAATTACCAATACCAGAAATCTCTCCCCCAACTATTAATAAATCAGGTTGGACGGAAAGACCAGAACGGACAAAGGTAAAATTAGACCCGATTAAGGTAGAACCACCAGAGGTAATTACGGTAGAAATGTCAGCAAAGGAACAGGATACTTATGCTGAAATGGGAATTTCTCCTTTACTCAAGTTAGATCGGGAGGGAAAAAATCCCAGATCGGTGATTATTAATGTTGTGCAACCAGGACAATCACCTAGTGAAGAAACTGAAGTTATCCCTGAACCAATTGTTCCGGAAAAAACACTTCCTGAAATCGTCACTATTAAACTACCGACACCAAAATTTGAGATAGAAGAAGAAGATTCATCCTTTCCACCATTAGTAATATTTCCAGAATTGACAATAATTTCCAAAGAAAAGGCAACTAAATTTGAAGGAGAAATAGAACCGGAGAAAGAAACTAAAGCTGAAGAAAAAACGGAACTTGAAAAAGAAATAGAATCGGATAGCAATAATAGTTCTATTCTTAATCGTCGTCGTCGTCGTCGTCGTCGTTCATCAGCCTTAGATACAGATGGTTTCGGACTGTGATTTTTATGATTTTAGGACTTACGCACGCTCACTAACTGCCATGACATGAATGAAAGAAATTGGGTCGGTTTCGGCTTTGGGAATAACTTATTGAGTAGGGTGCGTCAGATAGAGGAAATCTGTTTTTTTGTCAAAATATCGTGTCTGACGCACCCTACAAGGGATGAAATTCACGTTACACATTTGGAGAATCTTGTCAATGCGTAAATCCTAGATTTGTGTGATTTGTGTGATTAATTAATTGATGAATCAGTCAGGTAAATCAGGTAAATCAAATCAATTACATAAATCATAGTTTCAATTAATTAGCTGCATCAAATAAATCAAACAAATCATAGTTCAGATAATGGGAGATATTAAACCTGCATCCTGGGATAATTCGAGTTGGTTAGAGTTTTCTACTTACTCAAATATGCAGGGTGCAGTTGGGGGTGTAGATGAGGTAGGCAGGGGCGCTTTATTTGGTCCTGTGGTGGCAGCGGTAGTTATATTACCAGTAGATGCTTTGTCAATATTAATGTTGGATAACATTAAGGATAGTAAAAAGTTGTCTAGTTATCGGAGAACTAAACTGGCTCAAAAAATTGCCACGTTGGCTGTAGATTGGAGAATTGGTTATGCTACAACTGCGGAAATAGATGAGTTGAATATTTTACAGGCAACTCTTTTGGCAATGAAGCGTGCTGTTTTGAAGCTGCGGGTAAAGCCTGAACTGTGTTTGATTGATGGTAATCAGTTGGTGAAGAATTTGCCAATACCTCAAGAAACAGTTGTCAAAGGTGATGAGAGATCGCTTAATATTGCCGCAGCTAGTATCATGGCAAAGGTTTGGCGTGATGATTTGCTGCAACGGTTAGCGTTAAAATATTCGCTGTATGATCTAGAAAAGAATAAAGGTTATGGAAGTCCGCGTCATTTACTGGCGCTTCAAAAATACGGACTTTCATCTTTACATCGTCGCTCTTTTCGTCCTTGCCAAACAATTTTGGATTTTGGATCTTAGATTTTGGATTCCCAGTGTTGATGTCAAACAATTTTGGATTTTGGATCTTAGATTTTGGATTCCCAGTGTTGATGTCAAACAATTTGAGATTTTGGATTTTGAGAAAAATTGCCAAATTTTGCCTTATTTTTCCATAAACTACTCAAAATTTAAAGTTGGTAATATGACTCCTGACTCCTGACTCCTGACTCCTGCTGTATGATCAATCTCGTTATTTTGAGTTTGCGAGATTACCCAATGACGATAATCTGCTAAGAGGTGATGTAACAATCTTTGCTTAATTGTTAGTAAAACACTTTTGAGCAATCCATTCCCTGTAGTTTCTAAAATTGATTTGGGTGTAAAGGAAAATGGTTGCGGTATGTCTACTAAAACTTCCAAATCAGCTTTCCCTTGCAAGTGAGTTTCACCATTGAGTTGAACTGGTGACAAATAGCCTTTTAAATTCAGTGCAAACCTTTCGTTAATATACTCAAAACCCAATATCTCACAACCGAGCGATCGCAAATAAATTGTACCACTGGCATCTGCCCAAACTCTCATGTCTACAGTCGGCTGAATACTCAGTGACATAAAAGACAAAGGACGCATTTTTAACCGAAAAACTTCTTCAGAAAGTTGTTGAATTCTTGTATTATCAGCTAAGGCATTAACTAAACGTTGAGGCTGCCGCAAGTAGTGTTGAATAGGAATAGATTGCTTAGGAACGGAAATTTCCACCGATTGAGAGGCAATAAACTTAGTAACCATGAGCAAATTAAACCATTTGTTTTTTCATTGTAATATTTTTTAACAATTTAAATTGCCAAAAATCCAACTATTAATTCATTATTCATCAAATTCACCAAATTTAACAGCATGAATCTAAAAATCGCTCATTTAGGTCCCCCAGGAACTTATGCCGAACAAGCGGCTTTTTTTTATCTCAACTGGTTAAAAACCCATTCAGACATTAATTCTCAAACAAACTTTGAATTATGTTCATATTCTACCATTGCTCAGTCCCTACAAGCTATTGTAGATAAACAAGCAGAAATAGCTGTTGTCCCAGTAGAAAATTCTATTGAAGGTAGTGTCAACATGACAATGGATAGCTTATGGCAATTGGGGAATTTAAAAATTCAGTTAGCTTTAGTTTTACCAATTCAACACACATTAATTTCCTATGCCACAAGTTTAGATAATATTAAAACTGTCTATTCTCATCCTCAAGCGTTAGCGCAATGTCAAGAATGGTTATCACAGTTCTTGCCAAATGTCAATTTAATTCCCCGAAATTCAACCACTGAAGCACTACAGGGATTAGAAGAAGAGGTCACTACAGCAGCTATATCTTCTAGTCGGGCGGCACAATTGTATAATTTACCTATTCTTGCCAGAGGGATTAATGATTATCCAGAAAACTGTACTCGGTTTTGGGTCGTAAGCACGGAGGAAAATTATCCCCTTGATTGTACTCATACATCTTTAGCTTTCAGCGTGCCAGCTAATGTACCGGGTGCATTAATAAAAGTATTGTCAGTATTTGCTCGTTTAGGGATTAATCTGAGTCGAATTGAATCGCGTCCGACAAAACGTTCCTTAGGGGAATATTTATTTTATTTGGATATTGAAGCAGATGTAAATGCACAAATCATGAAATCTGCTTTGGAAGAGTTGCGAAATTATACAGAAATTTTGAAAATTTTTGGTAGCTATAGTGTGTTACCAATTAATTTATAATTAGTCAGTTGTCATTAGAGGATGTTTGAAAAGTTTTGAATGTATAAATTTACCCCTCTCCAAACCTCTCCCCGACGCGGGGAGAGGCTTTGAAAACCCCATTCCCTGGTAGGGAAGGGGGGCAGGGGGGTTAGGTTTTTGGAGATTATGAGTTTCATCTGATACTTTTCAAACAACCTCTTAGTCATTAGACCTCTCCGGAAATTAGGTTTTCAGCTAGACAAGTTAAGGGTTTCAGATTCTTTTTCGGAGATGTCTATTCGTGAAAACTATTCTTCTTCCTCCTGAACTCCTAACTCCTGACTCCTGACTCCTGTAATAGTGTAAAAATATATAGAATATTCTGGAAATATCCATTACATTACTTTTTGAAATGCCAAGTTTTCCGACTTCTACCTTAATGCAAATATCTGTAGCGCCAAAACTTTGTCAACCTTTAAAGATTGTCGCCTTGGGGGATAGCTTAGTATATGGATACGGTGATCCAGAGAAAGGCGGTTGGGTGGAACAATTGCGACGGTGGTGGATGTTACCGGACAGTGTGGGTCATGTGCTTTATAATTTGGGGGTAAGGGGCGATCGCACACAGCAAATATGCCAACGTTTAGAAGTGGAATTTCGTCACCGGGGAGAAATCCGCAATCGTGTTCCTGACTTGATTATTTTGTCTGTCGGTGTGAACGATACACCTCGATTAAGAAGTCCTAACGGCAGAAATTACACAGATTTTGGTCAGTTTGAATCAGAAATCGCCACATTGCTGGATCAAGCTCAAAAACTCTGTCCCGTGCTGTTTGTGGGGATGGTTCCCGTAGACGAAAGCAAAATGCCCTTCCTTGATTGTTTATTTTATAATCATGGCGACCAATACCGCTACAAAGAAGCAACACGACAAGCTTGTGAACAAAGACAGATTCCCTATTTAGATATTTTTGATCAATGGATGCAGCGGAGTCAAGGATGGAGAAGCGATCGCCTCACCGGGGACGGACTGCACCCCAACACACTTGGTTATCAGGACTTATTAGAAGCCGTACTCAACTGGAAAGAATTATCCCAATATCATTGTCAAGCTGATTATCGGGCAGAATTACAGCAAGAGTTGAGTTGACACTCTCAGGGCTAAAGCCGCTGAGATTCTGCGGACAGAGTAAATTTAGGCAATGCCCAAAGTTTAATTCTCGCTACGGTCGTCAAACACCGTCTACCCAGTAAGCCTAAGTCTAAGCTTAGATTGCTGGCTACTTTTCGCAGAATGTTAGCTGCGCCGTTCAAATCTGCATTTATCATTGAACCATTACCTGACTGATACAAGCCACGTTTAACACGCTTTCCAGATGCTTTCCACCCGTCTGGTTTTTCACCAAACTTGGGTAGGGAGTCTCCATTTAGAAAACTAGCTTTTGATGTGTACGCTTCCTCAGTTTCTTGAAATCTAATACCGTGCAAATCGCAAAGTTGGATTAGCCGGGTTTTGAGTTTACCTAATGGCATTTGGACAAACTTTTGATTGTTAATCCTTCCCATATTGGCGTTAGATTTAAACCCTTCATTCCAACCAATTACTAACGTACCAATGCCATATTTTAAGCAATGGTCAACAATTAGTTTTGCAGCTTTGTTAATACCGTCACGCATTTGATGGTTACGTTTACGGGTTACACGGTCTAACCAGTTATCCCAATAAGCTTCTGACTTTCCGTCCTTGCGAGTAGATACTTTCTTATTCCACAACTGGTTCATAGCTTTCATTGCACGGGCATCAATCAATAGGGAATTGCCAAATGTATCAACGCAAGCCGCTAAATTATCAGCCGTTCCCAAGTCAATAGATAATGCCTGATTAATATCTAAAACGTGGTTTTGTTTCTCGACTTCATAAGACATCTCTAGATAAAAAACACCGTTCTTAGGTAGAATAGTAAACTCTTTAACCTTGGCAATATCTATATTTGACGGCATTGGTAGGAAAAATTCAGAAATTCCAAACCATCTTTTAACTGTTAGTCCCAACGAGAATCTAAGTTGCCCATTAACTAGACTAGGCTTTTGTCCACCGCTATTAGGATAGGCAACTTTGAAAAGTTTAGAACTTGTTAAATAGCCGGGGGCTTTAGGTTTGAAGTGTAGTTGTTCTTTAAGGAACAAAGAACGTAATTTTTTAAAAGATTTGAATGACTCGGTTACAGATAAGAGCGTTTGTTGCGCTGGGATAGATGGCATTGATTGAGCAACCATAGTTTTAGAAACTGAAGGCTCATAAATCAAATCAAACTTGCCCGTTAACAACTTTCCAGTTTTAAAAAATGTTTGTCGAGCAAAATAAACACCGCTGTTATATAGTTTGCCAGATTGCTCACAAAGATACTCTAACACTGCCTTTGTTTCATTATTGGGAGACAACAAAACCTGCTGTACTCCCATCGCTTTTTTATTTTTTCCCACCAATTTTTGATGTAATGAAAATTGACTTTTCAATGATAATTGATTAAGCTAAGGTCGTCAACATCACGGTTAGTATAGAAAATACCAAAGCAGTTAAAACCTTGGTCAGTGAGCTTGTCGAACTGCTCGTGTCGCTTATATCTCAGGTCTAAAGACATGGTTCCTGAGCTTGTCGAAGGACTGAGTTTTACGCTTACCGGATGTCTCTATAATCAGCCACTTCTGAGGGCGACAATGGGATCTAACATAGCAGCTTGTCGGGCGGGAAAGACACCGAAAACTAAGCCTATGCTACCAGATATTGTCACAGCCACAGCGATCGCATATAGAGGAAATTGAGGAGTTAAAGGCGTGAAAAATGCCAAGGGGATAGTTCCCCCAACTCCTAAAATTATCCCCAGCAAACAGCCAGAAAGAGAGAGAATAATTGCCTCAATTAAAAACTGCGCTAAAATATCATTCTGAGTTGCCCCAACTGCCTTGCGTAAACCAATTTCTTGAGTGCGTTCAGTCACAGAAACTAACATAATATTCATGATACCAATTCCACCTACTAACAGAGAAATGGCAGCAATTAAAGCTAATAATAAAGATAAAATACTAGTCACCTGAACTACCAATTCTTGAAACTTTTTATTAGCGAAAACAGCCACATCTTTTTTACCATGTAGTCGAGCCAGAATATTAGTAATTTGAAAACCTGCCGCGCGAACACTATCTCTATTTTTGGCAGTCACTAAAATATAACTGAGAGGAATATCAGATATTGATCTGCGTCCAACTAATCTATTAGCAAATATTGTCAGTGGGACAATTGCAGTTTGGTCCAAATTCTCCCCAGCAAATGCACCCTTTGATTGCAACAAACCAATCACTTGAAACGAGATATTATTAATCATCACTTCTTGTCCAACAGGATTTTCATAACCGAACAACTTGCGGCTAGTTTCTGCACCCAAAACAGTGACTTGAGCCTGTTGTTGCTGTTGTTTTTGATTAAACATTCTGCCAGTGACAAGCACAAGATTCTGCACAGCAAGCAAATCAGACGTAGTTCCTTTAACAGTTGTTGATGTTAATTTATTATTAAAGCTAATTGGCATTTTTTGCTCATCTACAGGCGCAACTTGACTAACACTAGGAACTTGAGCTTTAATTGCTTCTGCGTCTGATAACACCAATTGGGCATCAGGAAATTTCATGCCTTCATCATCTTCAAAATTACTATATACCGTGAGTTGATTTGCGCCAAAAGCCTCAAGTTTGCCCAATACAAGATTTTGTGCGCCCTGTCCAATCCCAATCATACTAATAACAGAAGCATTGCCAATAATTATTCCCAGCATAGTTAGTCCGCTACGGAGTTTATTAGCAGAGAGAGTGGCAAAAGCCATATTCACACTTTCTAACAAATTCATAATTTAAAACAATAAAAAGATAAATTTCTTCTGCTGACTCCTTACACCAAGAAACCTGCAAATAAAAAACACCCAACCACCTAAAGCAAAAAATTTCTTAAACTCTCATTCCTCCGTGTTCTCTGTGTCTCTGTGGTTCGTTTATTTAAGTATTTTTTTAATTAGAAATCCCTAAGATCCCATAGGACGATCAACACCATCAATTAATTGATTAGCTGGTGGTTGGATAAAAACCCGTTCACCTTCCGAAAGTCCGCCCAAAATTTGCGTTTTATCACCAGAAGTAATTCCTACTTGTATCGGATGAAATTTTGCTTGATTATCTTTGTCTGGTAACAATACACCCACTTGCCCCTGCTTACCAGAAACCACAGCAGCCGAAGGAATTACCAAAGCATTGCGAATATCATTCACCAGAAAAGTTAACTTTACATTTAGCCCTACCTTGAGTTGATCTTGGCCTGTTGCCAAAGCAATCTTGACTCGCATAAAAGTGACATTTTCTTCCTTAACTCCCCTGGGAGCAATCAAACGGACTTGCCCTTGAAAAACTTTTTCAGGAAAAGCATCAAGGCGAATTTCTACAGGCTGATTTTTCTGAATCTGCGCCATATTTACTTCGGGAACCTTAGCTTCTATTTCCAAACCACTGGATAATTCAGCAATAGAGGCGCTAGTTCCCCCTTCATTAGTGGAAACAGAAGTATTTGGGGTTACGAAATCGCCAGCTTGGGCAAAACGTCGGGTAATTAAGCCAGCAAAAGGAGCGCGAATGAAAGTATTTTCTAACTGATTTTCGTAAAATTGCAATTGGGCAGTTGCTTGAGCTACTTCAGCAGCAGCTTTGGTAATTTCCTCAGCTTGATAGCCGGAAAGTAGTTTCTTTAGTTGTTGTTGAGCAGATATCAGACTAAATTTAGCTTGTTGTAAGTTATCCTTGGCGCTTTTTTCCTCATTTAAAGCAGCATCTAGTTCATCACGGGAGATTGCCCCTTGTGATACAGGATATTGCCTACGCTGGACTCGTTGAGAAGCTAATGCCAAGCGAGATTGAGCTTCCCGCACTTGGGCTGTATACTTATGCACATCAGCTTGAGCGATCGCAATTTCTTCTGGTCTATAACCCTTACGCTTTTCTTGCAACTCAGCTTTTGCTTTCCATAACAGCGCTCGATACTGATTTACCTGAGCTTGAAAGGCTTGACGCTCCATTTCTGCGACTAATTGTCCTTTTTGGACATAACTACCTTCATCTACATAGAGTTTGGCAATTCGACCGGTTTCTCTTGGTCCAATATTAATTTTGCGAACTGGTTGCACGACTCCATTGGTTTTGATTTTAATTTTTAAGTCGCTGGTAGTGACAGGGACTGTCAAATCTGTAATATCTTTTTTGCTGGGTTGATACCAATGGCTGAAATAAGCAATAGCAATTCCAGATAAACCAAATGCAGTCAGCCCAATTAACAAAGGAGTCGGATTTTTGATGTTCATGGCTGCTGCATAGAATAATATTTCCAGAATAATTGAACGCAGATAAATACGGATGAATTTTTTCTATTTCTCAAACTCCTACTCTCTGCGCCTCTGCGAGAGAAAAAATCATAATTCTGTGCAGCCTCAGATGTAATTAATATTACACACCATACTGTTCTACCTGCATATTCCATAGAGCGGTATATTCGCCTCCCAGTTGTAAAAGTTCTTGGTGAGTACCATCTTCAATTAAATGACCATCTTTGAGGACTAATATCCGGTCAGCCATTCGCACTGAGGCTAATCTGTGGGTAATCAGGATGGTAGTTTTCCCTTCAGCTAGTTCCACAAAACGCAGGTAGAAATCACACTCGCTGCGGGGGTCTAGTGCGGCGGTAGGCTCATCTAAAAGGAGTAGTTGGGCTTCTTGGCGAACAAAGGCACGAGCTAGAGCTAATTTTTGCCACTGTCCTCCAGAAAGTTCTGTACCGCCAAACTGTTTACCCAATTGTGTATCTTCTCCACTGGGAAAATCATCCACTAGGTTGACGATATCGGCTTTTTCTACCGCATATCTGAGAATTTCTCGATTTTCTAGGGCGGCGAGGTTTCCTAATGCGATATTTTCTCCCAGGGTGAGCGAGTAATGTCCAAAGTCTTGGAAAACTCCCGCAATTTGCTGTCGCCACTGGTCTAAATTCAAATCTCTGAGGTCTATACCATCAACGATAATCCGTCCTGTGGTCGGGTCGTAAAGCCTTGTTAATAGCTTAACTAAAGTGGTTTTACCTGCGCCATTTTCTCCAACTATGGCTACTGTTTGGCCGGGGTAAAGGGTAAAAGAAATATCCTTGAGTGCTAATCTACCATCTGGGTAGTGAAAATCAACTTGCTCAAAAGTAATACCTGCACGAATCGGAGTGGGGATTTTTTCTCCAGGTATGTTCAATGTCATCGGGGTAGGACTGTCGAGAAAGTTGAAAAACTGCTGCATATAGATAATATTCTCAAATAAATCCAACCAATGACTGACAAATCTTTCGAGATTATTCTGGAAGTAAGTTAATGATTGTACGAATAAAAGGACACTTCCTGGGCTTAACAGTCCTCTAAAAGCTTGTTTAACTACCCAATAGAAAGAAAAACCATTTCCTAATGTACTCAGAATAGCTAAACTAGATGACCAAAATGCCTGTTTACCCCGCAAATGACGCATAGATTGATGTAAAGATTGAAAAGCTTGTCCGTAAAGCTGCATAAAAAATGTACCTAGCTGAAATAACCTGATTTCTTTGGCATAGGTATCAGTGAGCATTACTGTGGTGTAATACTCCATTTTTCGGGCTTGAGGACTGTTCTCAAATAAAGTGATCCAAATAGCTCTACCATATTGGGAAGAAACTACTATTTGGGGTATAGTGGCGATCGCAATCACAATGGGTATCCAAAAAGCCAGGGGAATTAATAGCCCAACTACCACAATTAAAGTAATCAATGAGCGAATTAATTCCACCAAATTTTCAACTAAGTTTAAGGGTTTATAGCTAACCTGTTGTTGGAGAAGCTGTAACTCATCATAAAATTCAGCATCTTCAAATCTACTCAAGTCCGAAAAACTATCGGCTTTTCGCATTAATAATAAACTAATGTGAGCCGCTAATTTATCATTGAGATTCCCCTGAAGTGCAAATATCCAAGGATAAAGCAGGGTTTCTAATAGCAAAGATCCCACCCATGCTGCTACCAAATACCATAGAATGGAATCATCTAAGACTTTACCAGTTGTTAAAGCTGTAGCCACAGTATCTACTACTAGTTTAGTAATCCAAACACTAACCCCAGGAAGAAACCCTTGTAATAGGGTTACAGCAATTAAAAACACCATTTCTTGAGGTGCTGCTGTCCATAACAAGGGTAAGGAACGCCATAAAACTCTACTATAATCTTCTGCCCAAACTCTTAAATCACTCATTCATTAACCCTAATTTTTATAAGCTGTTAGATAATTCCCTGATTTCCAAAAATTTGATATTTTCTCAGTAATAACTAAATTTATTACTTCAATCCTTTGGCATTTTTTTTGATTCTGCTGTCCATATACTTTAATATCTTACTTTTGAAAATTTTTGTCCTCCACTTCTTAAGGATGAATATTTCAAAAAAAATTAACTGGATGTTGTCTCACGATCTTACTAAAGGAGTAAATATAAAGAAATAGAACTGCTCTTTTAAATCAGTTATGAGCATTATTTTAATTTGACTTTAACTATCAAATTACCTTGAATTACAAGAGTTTGATGCACCATTAGCACAAGTTCATAAATTGAGCCTTAATCTATCAAGAGATAAAATAATACTACTCAAGAAAGAAGAAAATCGTCCAAGAAAAGATATTCTTGTAGAAGTTGGATAAGCAAATAAAGACATAATTGGCAATTCTGACAAGAGCAATTTTTATAAAAGACAAGGTCTTACGGAATATAAATTCCATTTGATAGTTGCCCAAACTGATCATAAATTGGTTTTGCTCTTTTGTGGATTAGTGAAATTTAAAAAATAGTTAAAAGGAGTAGGTGACAATGCTGGCAGAAAAAACACTGAGCCAATCAACAATAGAAATGCGTTTGGTAGATCAAGCCGACAAATTAGAAAAACTTCTGTTGTCTGAAGAGGAAATAGCAACTTTAGAAAAATTAGCAATGTCAGGAGTATTTGACTCTGAAACCACCCAAAGATGGTTTGCTAATTGCGGTGGCTGTGGATGCCGTGGCTGCGGATGTCGTGGTTGTGGTGGCTGTGGATGCCGTGGCTGCGGATGTCGTGGCTGTGGTGGCTGTAGACCTTGCGGCGGATGTGGTGGCTGTGGTCATGCAACAGTATCAGGTGTGTTGGAAGACACTGATGAGGTCGGATTTGGATACTAACTAAACTCAGCGATATAACGATAGTTTAGTAATTCTAGAAACCAAGTTTCTTGAGTTGAAAATCATTGAACTTGGCTAGAAAAGTCAACAGAAACCCTGCTTTTATCCAATATTTTTTGAGTACAAAAAACAGGGTTTTTCATTTTTCTGGTTGCTATTGATAGCAAGATTCAATCTTTGCAATAAAGTCTATGAAATTAAATGATAGTCAGCGACTCCGGCTACTAGAACACGTTGTTATCAACGTGATGCCGGCAGATTGCAGTGGCGAAGAAAGTATGATATTTAATACAACACGGCGAACCCTGAGAGTACAGGGTCAAGCTCTGCATAATGTAGAAAACATTGTTTTACCTTTACTAGATGGCGATCGCACAATAGGAGAAATCCGCGATGCTATTGGCGAACAATTGACAGATTCTTCTCTAAATCAATGTTTAGAATTTTTGATGGACAATCGCCTAGTTGAAGAGTCTTGGGAAGATAGAGATGATTTAGATAGTCGTGCTTATTTACTGCCGCAAATTAGTCTTTATCATGAATTAGGCTTTGACCAAAAAGATGCTCAGAAACTCTTAGCTAATGCCAGGATTACTGTTTTTGGACTGGGAGGTTCGGGACTGATAGCAGCAATTAATCTAGCTACTGCTGGTATCGGTTTTGTGCGTTTGTGCGATGATGCCTGTATCCTGCCCTCGGATTCCCTGATGATGTCAGGTTCGGGATTGAATAAGATCGGTGCTTTTCGGGGTGTGGAAGCGGCTCGACAGATTGAAGCCATTGGTGGAGTTACCCAAACTGAAATTGTTACAGATAATTTAAATGATGATGCAACCATCAATCCTTTGTTGGCGGACGTTGATCTGGTGATTGTTGCTACTGATGCCGTATCTGTAAATCTAGCCTATCGCCTAAACAGACTATGCCTAAAGATGCAGCGCCCATTGCTACCGGGTGGGGCGGCTGGGATTGAGGGAAATGTCGGTCCGCTGGTTTTTTCCCAGGACAAACCCTGTTATCTATGCTATCGAATGCGGTCTATGGCTTGTTCTAAGTTTCCAGAGGCGGAATTGGCGGTTGAACAGTTGCTCAACCGAGAACGGCGTTCTCAACCACGACTGCGGGAAAATTTACCGATAGGTCAGATGTTGGTGGGAAGTTATATGGCTCTTGATGCGGTGAAGATGATGCTCGGTCTACCTATGGCTACTGACGGAAAACTACTACATATAGACTTACTTAGCACAAAACTGACTCACAATGTTGTTCTCAAAAAACCAGGTTGTCCCCATTGTTCAGCCAAGACAGGGAACGGAAAAAGATAGGAGAGAACACAGTGAATACAGTAATTGCAAGTCCCCGCTGGGGGGATTTAGTCAGCCCCCATACTGGCATTATTCGATCCTTAGATAGATTTACCAAGCCTTATACAGAGTTCGATTTCCCGGTGTTGTGGCAAGCCGAATTAGCCAATTTCCAACTTCGTAAACAGCAGGACGATTTACGCTACGGTGTTGGTAGGGGCATGACGGATGAACAAGCCATTTTTGGGGCTGTGGGCGAAGCTATAGAAAGATACTGTGGTGGTATTGTTGATCATCGCCAACTAATTGTTGGTAGCTACGAAGAATTAGGCAATCGTGCCGTTTCTCCTTTAGTTTTTTCTCCTTTTTCTGACCAACAATACTCTAACCCCAATTTCCCTTTTCCAGCTTTCAATCCGACAACGCAGACTTCGTGGATAAATGCCCTTTCTTTATCCAGTAACCAACAGGTTTTAGTTCCAGCCTTTTTGGTTTATTTGGACTGGGACGGCAACCAACCAGGAGATCATATTTTACCTGTTAGTTCTAACGGTATGGCTAGTGGACCGTCTTGGGAGTTTGCTGCCTACAGGGGTTTGTGCGAATTAATTGAACGCGATGCTTTCATCATTACTTGGTTAAATCGCTTACCTGCTCCGCGCATCTATTTTGACCACCTGCCAGGAATTGAGACGGAAATAGCCCGCCACTATGCCCGCTTTGGCATTGAGTTAGTTGTCTTCGAGTTGATTACTGATATTCAAGTCCCAGTTTTCATGGCTATGTTAATTGACCGTTCGGGCAAGGGTCCGGCTGTGTCCACTGGTATGGGATGTCATCTTGATGGACCAACGGCTTTTCACAAGGCAGTTTTTGAAGTTTGTCAAGCTCGCTTTGGTGACATAGAACGGATGAAAAATGGTGCTGGGACTAATCTTCATGAATATAGTGATGTTCAGAATTTGGATGATCACAGCGCTTTTTTCTACACAACGGCTCGGTTGAGTGAGTTGGATTTTCTGTTTCATCATGATCAATCCTGCCAAGTTGAAGATTTACCAATTTACGAATCTGAATCAGAAGCGGAGAATTTGCAATCAGTAGTTACCAAGTTGAATTCAGTGGGTGTTGAACCTTATGTAGTGGAAATTACCGCCCCTGATATCGCCTCTCTTGGTTTCCGAGTGGTGCGGACTTTAGCCAGTGAATTAGTCCCTATCTATTTTGGTTATGGACAAGAACCACTGGGGACTCGGCGATTGTTTGAAGTCCCAGAAAGGTTGGATTATGGTGGCCGACGTACCGCAAATGACTTGAATCCCTGCCCACATCCTATGGCTTAAAACAAGGAAATTAGAGCAATGCACACAGCCAATGAACCTTTAGAATTAGCTCTTCTGTATCATTTGAACTCTCCAGTCCCGAAAAGTCATGTCAAGCGGGTTCCGGCTACTGAACTGCGATATCTGCCAGAAGCTCCTTTTCTGGAACTACCAAAAGCACCACGGGATAACCCGCTGTCGGAACTTTTAGCACGGCGTACTTCTGTGCGATCATTTGAAAATCAGGTGATGCCACTCGTCTCTTTGGCTCAACTACTTGATGCAGGGTGTGGACTCAATGGACTGCGTGAGGTAGATAATCAATGCTATGAGGCTCGCAACTCTCCTTCTGCGGGCGGATTGTATCCCCTGGAGGTGTTCGTATCTACACAAGCGGTACAAGGTTTGGTTAGCGGACTATATCACTATGAACCTCGCGGACAAGGGTTACATTGGGTGAATGATGCCGTACCAACAGATTTTATAGAAGCATTTTTGCAGCAAGATTATATTGTCAATGCCAATGCTCTGTTTGTGTTCACATCGGTTTTTATGCGCTCAATGGGCAAATATGGAGCGCGAGGCTATCGTTTTGCACTTTTGGAAGCTGGTCATCAAGCTGAAAATATAAGTTTAATGGCTGTGCAATTGGGGCTGGATAGTCTTTGTCTCGGTGGATTCCATGATCTGAGTTTAAACGGTATGTTGGGGATTGATGGGCAACGTCATGCGGCTATTTACTGTGTTGCTGTTGGGAGGAAGGGATAAGTTTTTCTCTCGCAGAGACGCAGAGGCGCAGAGAGGAGGAATTATTCTTTACCACCAGTAAAGGTAATACCTTGAATTAAGTAGCGGTTAAAGAAGGCATAAATGGCTAAACCGGGCAGGGTGAATACCATTGAGGCTGCCATAGTGTAGTTCCAATAGCTGATATATTGACCTTTAAAGGTGTTTAGTCCCAAGGGTAAGGTGAACATTTCTGGGTCAAAAAGAATGACTACGGGCAGTAAAAAATTATTCCAACTACCCATAAAGACAAAAACTGCTTGTGCGGCTAATGCTGGTCTAGCTAGAGGTAAAACTATGTGCCAAAAAATTCCCCAGGCATTTAAACTATCTAGTTGACCAGCTTCTTCTAATTCTCTAGGGAAATTAACAAAGAATTGCCGCATCATAAAAATAAAAGTAGCATTAACCATACTCGGAACTATCATCCCAGGGTATGAATTTAACCAACCGATGGTTTTGAGAATTAAAAATGTGGGAATTAGGGTAATTTGCGCTGGCACTACTAAGACTGTCAAAATTAGGAGGAACCAGAAACTTTTACCATGAAAATGTAATCTGGCTAGGGCATAACCTGCCATTGAGTTAAATAGTAAGTTTAAAATTGTGACGGTAACGCCAATAATTACACTATTAAATAACCATCGCAAAAATAAAGGTTCTTGCAGAAATATCTGTTTGTAATTATCAAGAGTAAAATGTTTGGGGATGAAATTAAATTCACCATTTATAATTTCGGGGAGGGGCTTAAATGATGCTGATAATGCCCAAAGGAAGGGAATTATGGTGATAATTCCATAAACTGTGAGGAAGATATATAATAGAACTTTAACCCAGAAAATATCAAGGATTTTATTCAAATTTTATCACCTCCGAAGAATTGTCTCTGAATTAATGTGAGGGTAATAATTACAGATGCTAGTAAAAAGGCGATCGCAGCCCCATATCCCATCTGTAAATTCCGAAATACGGTTTGATAAATTAGCAGAACTAAGGTGAGAGTGGCGTTATTTGGTCCACCAGTTCCTCCAGAAAATATATAAGATTGATCAAATAATTGAAAAGTCCCAATCATCCCCATTGCTATGACGAAGAAAGTCACTGGTCGCAATAAAGGCAAGGTAATATAAATAAACTGTTCCCAACTATTCGCTCCATCAAGTTCTGCTGCTTCGTAAAGGGTTTGGGGAATATCCTGTAAAGCTGCTAAATAAATCACCATAAAAAACGGTGCTGTTGACCAAATATTCATGATCATAATTCCTTTAAGAGCAACAGATGGATCTCCCAACCAATTATATATAGGTAATTTTAGGAAAGCTAAAAAATTATTTAGGAGTCCATTTGTGTTATAAATCCACATAAAAATTAGTGTCAATACGGCGGAAGATGTGACTGTTGGTAAAAAGTAAAGAATCCGCCACCAGTTTTTCCCGTGAATGCCAGAATTGAGTGTTACTGCTAAACCTAAAGCCAAAATAGTTTGTGTGGGAACAACAACGGCTACATATTCGGCTGTATTTTTTAAAGCAATTCCCACTCTTTCATCTGTTAACAATCTTTGGAAATTACCCAAACCGAAAAAACGGTAATGAATACCTCCTAGCATTTGCACTTTGTGTAAGGAAAGAAATACAGCATAGAGAATAGGTAAA
Source organism: Dolichospermum compactum NIES-806 (assembly GCF_002368115.1). NCBI lineage: Bacteria > Bacillati > Cyanobacteriota > Cyanophyceae > Nostocales > Aphanizomenonaceae > Dolichospermum > Dolichospermum compactum. Next base: position 5,013,918 of record NZ_AP018316.1, read on the forward strand.
ATTATAAATGTCCCTATAACTAAAATACTGGGAGTTATGAATAAATAAGCTGTTAAATTTTCTTTGATCTGTCTATTACAGTAATTTTCGGGTAAATGAAACTCAAACATTCTATTTCTCACACTCTTACTCTCCGCGCCTCTGCGTGAAAAAAAAATCATACTTTCATTCACCAATGCCGAAAAATTAGAGTCTGGTACAAATTTTAATTACAAACTCTACATATCTGCCTGAATTTGTTGGTTGGCTGCATTTTGTGCTTTTAACATTGCCTGTTTTAACGGTTGTTGTCCTAGCAAAACACTAATAAATTGATTATCAAAGTTGTTGATAATTGCGGCAGGATACTTGCCTAATTGCCAGGGTGTGGCATAATTAACTCCTGCTACTAATGATGCTCTGAGAGGGTCTTTATCATAACCTAATTGCTGTGCTACTGATTTACGGGCTGGTAATGCAAATCCTTTACTTGTCCATTTTTTCATGCCTTCTTTACCTGTTAAATAGGAAATGAGTTTCCATGCTTCAATTTTATGGGGGGCTTGTTTATTCATGACATAGGCAACGGTAAAAACCATTGTTGCTTGCTGATGATTAATTTTGGGGATCTCTGCTGTGGCAAATTCTAGTTTGGGAAAGGTTTCTTGCAGATAGGGAATTGCCCAATTACCCTCAATTACCATTGCTACTTTATTTTGTCCAAACATTTCACTCCCGGAATTTGTGCCGACATCAGATTTTTGGGCGGAGGAACGATCTTTTTGATATTGATTGATTACTAATTCTAAACCTTGCAAACCTGGATCATTAGCAAAGGTAGCATAACCATTTTTATCAATAATTTCTCCGCCAAAAGCGTTGATTTTATATGCCTGACGAGATAATTCGGGAATTTCACCAAAGCCATATTTATTCAGTTTGCCTGTTAGTTGTTTTGCATAGGTGCGAAGTTGTTCCCAGGTAGTTGGCGGACTGGTTAAACCAACTTGATTAAATGCTTGTTTGTTATAAAATAGGGCTAAGGTAGAATAGTCTTTAGGTAAACCATAAATATGATTTTGGTAGGTAAAATTGTTGAGGAGGTTGGGTTCTATGTCTGTAAGATCAAATTCAGGTTTAATATATTTATTAAGGGGTTCTAGGACGTTCTGACTCATTAAAAAAGGGGCTTCTAAAGCGTCAAGATAAAATACATCTGGTGCGGCTTCTCCTACTAAACGGGTTTTAATCACATCCATGTATTGATCAGCGATCGCTTCATATTTGACTTTGATCTGGGACTGCTGCTTTTCAAAGTCTTGAATTACCTGTTTTAACAGTGTTTGTTCTAGGGGATTGCCTGTCCAACCACTGAGTTTGACGATAATGGGTGGGGGTGATTTTGGTAATAGCAAATTGTGACAACTAATAAGAGCGATCGCTATTGTTATTACCAATCCTAAAAGGTTAAATAATCTCTTTTTTCTCACAATTTAATTGAGATTAATTCTGAGTTGATATGGTTACTAATTTATTTCCCCTGCTGATATAGATCATCTTTCTAGAGGATGGCTTTAATTTCTATAGCAGAAAGTATCACTAAATTGGTTTAAATCACCATTTAAGTAGGGGCCAACCCCCTGTGGTTGCCCCAAATACTGGGTTAGGCACGGGGGCGCTACTTTCTGATCATCAAATCTCTAGATTTCTCTACCAAACGCATAAACTCACCCCGATAACCTTCCTGATCTTCCCCCTGACCTTGAGTTGCTAATTTCATCACCGAATCATAGTTAGCATTCCCTTTGTATTCAGAATCACGTAATATCATCCCAAAAGTTGCCACAGCAGCCGCAAATCTCAAGTTAGTGGAAGGGGATTCGGTCAACTTTGAATTCACTATCTTTGATAGTTTGGGTAATTAATTGAGTGCTACTATCTTGAGGTAATTTATAGCGAAGTTTTGGATTGACGGAAAACGGCAATTCCTACTGTTGGTAGTAATAAAAGTAGTGTTAAAATACTGACGCGCTGCCACATTTTGGACGGAATCGGGTAAGACATTGCTAAATCCTCACACTCAAGAAAGATGTTTGCTTTTTTGCACTTACCTAGAATAGTCCTGGGCCGCTTGAAATTTAGTTACCGTTACAGTTTTGGTAACTGTAAGGGTTTAACAACTAATCTACGATGTTTATCTTCGATGAGGTTTAAGTCAAACCTAAACAGGCTTTATGACAACGACACCATAAGCATCTGGGGACAGATAATCCTTTGTAGCTTGGATTAAATCAGTGGCTGCCTGGGCTTGAATATATTGGGGGTAATTAAAGGCTGGTTCTAAGTCACCAATCAATGACTGATAATAACCATACAACCCAGCGCGATCGCTTGGTGTTTCATTCCCAAATATAAACCGATTAGCTACTCGTCGTTGGACACGGGCAATTTCTGATTCTTTGACCAATTCTGTTTGTAATCTGCGAAGATGTTGAATAATTCCTGCTTCCACGTCCGCTAAATTTTCTACATCACATTTAGCAGAAATCGAAAACACACCTTGCAATAAATTATTCATATTACTCACAGAAATTGAAGAAACTAATCCCTGTTCTTCCCGTAAATCTCGCACTAATCTAGATGTTCTTCCATGTCCTAAAATGCCCGCTACCACATCAAGCGCATAAGTTTCCTCTAATTCCATCAATCCAGGAACTCGCCACATCATCACTAATCTTGCTTGTTGGAGAGTTTCATCAACAACTTCCCGACGGACTATTTCTGTAAATGCAGGTTCAGGAATTGCTGCTGTTTGTGTGATTTTATTAGTTGTTTGTTGATAATTTTTACTAAATTCTGCCGCAATAATTTCTACTAATTCTTCTACTGGTAAATTACCCACAGCAACTGCTGTAATTGATTGAGGTTGATACCAATGATTATGAAAGTCTCGCATTTGTTGCGGTTTAACTTCAGAAATCACAGACTCAGGACCAAGTACGGGACGACGATAGGGCAAGGAATCAAAAGCAGTTTCCATAACATGACGATAAATTCGTCGTCTGGGATTATCTTCAGAACGTCTAATTTCTTCTAAAACTACTAATCGTTCCCGTTCAAAAGCATCATCAGGAATACTCGGATTACAAACAACATCTATTTGCAAAGGAGCTAATTCGGCAAAATCTTTAGGCGCAGTTGTGGTATAATAATGGGTATAATCTTGGCTAGTAGCAGCATTAGTCACTGCACCACGTTCTTCAATCCGGCGTTCAAATTCACCACTAATAAGTTTTTGTGTACCCTTAAAAATCATGTGTTCTAGAAAGTGAGCCATACCATTAATAGCATCAGATTCCATTGCAGAACCGGTTTTTACCCAAAGGTTGAGATTAACCGCGTCTATTGGCATTTGTTCGGCGATAATAGTCAACCCGTTGGGTAGATGGTGCCGTGTAGGTGCATTAAGGCGTGGAAGTTTCAGAAGAGTTGATGTCATTGGTTGTGGTGAGTGAAGAGCTATGTTACTTTTTTTATATTACAACTTTCTTGATGGTGTAAACCTTTCGCACTCATCTACTAAGATTCTAGCTTATGACCGATAATTTTGGATTTTAGATTTTGGATTTTGGATTTTGGATTTTGGATTTTGGATTTTGGATTACAAAAATTTTGTACAAGTCCCGCCATTGAGGACGGAAAAATCGTCAGTCCAAAATCAAGTAACTTATTACTTTTGCATTTTAACTTTTGACTTTTGACTTCCGCGCAGCGTTGCTAGTCCTTTAGATTTCTAATTTTCCAGTTTTGTTGTATTTTTGTAAAATTCCTATGACAACTGCTGGTATTTCTAAATGGGGCAAAATTCCTGTATCGGGTATTTTATGAAAACCCTGAATTGCCTCAGTATTTAAATTTGCTAACCGTTGTCCCAATTGGATATTTGTAAATTGGGCATTTTCACCCCACAACATCACAGTGGGAACTTGCAGTTGTTGAATATATAAACTCAAATCAAAATACAAATTTCCCCGTAAAAAAGACAAAGCTGCAAACTTGGCTTGATATTGTTGTGCGGAACTTAAATAAGCTGATACCATTTCCTGTGTTACTCTTTCAGAGTTGGAAAATAGAAAACTTTGCAAAAAGTTTCTCACTGCAATTTCATTTTCTGCACCTAAAGCATAAATTAAATTATCTACTAATGGTGTATTAATTAAAGAAAGTGGTAATCTTCTCCCTGCACCTTCTCCAAAATCATTAAAACCCGCAGGACAAACTAAAAATAAAGCTTTGAATAAATCGGGATAAGTCACAGCAAGACGAATAGTAAAACCCGCAGTTAAAGAAGAAGCTATGACAGTGACAGGTTGATCACAAGTTTGCGAAATAAAATCTAGAATCGTCGTTAAATAATCTTCAATTTGATAATCTCTCACCGGGTGAGCAGATTTTCCCCAGCCAATTAAATCTGGGGCTAAAATTCGATATGTTGACGCATAAGCTGGGTAAATTTTCGACCATTCATAAGCAGACGCACCACCACCAAAGTTATGTAGAAATAATAATGGTGGTAAATCTTGGTTTTTGGTGTTTTCCCAAGGAGTGCTAATTTGGGTATAATAAACCATTGCCCCCAAAGATGTATGAATGAATTTACTCCCAAAACCCGGAGGTTGAAATTTCAGCATAATTATGAAAGTGAATCTTTGGTAATTTGGACAAGTTGATTTATATTATCATTACTAATATTATACGCAGCCCCAAACCCAATGACAAACCGTCCGGTCTGCGGTGTAAGTTGCAAAATCCGAAAATCTGGTAAACTGCGTAATGTAGAAATCAATTCTCCAAAACGAAGCTGAAATTTATCAACAATTTCCTCCCATTTTTCAGTTTCCATTTCTATCAGATTTGCGTTACAATCAAAGTTTAAGCGCCGACGAGCAAAAATCTGTTTAGTTTTAATTTCGTCATCAATAAATAGAACACTTACAAAAGGATGATTTTGAATATTTTGCGTATGAGTAGCTAGTCCACTCACATAAATATAGATGTTCTTATCATCGTCCATGACAAAGGGAGCATAACTAGCATTAGGGATTCCTTGTTTATTTACCGTACTAATAATAATGCTGGTAAATTCTTCAGGAAATTTCTCATATTCAGCTTGGGCGTTGGCAAATTGACTCATCACGGCAATTATCATATTTTAGAAATATTATACCAAAAAATAGTAATATGGCTATCCAGATTCATCCAGATCCCCGACTGCTTTGAGAGGTTGTTTGAAAAGTATTAGATGAAACCGACAATCTCCAGAAACCTAACCCCCCTTCCCTTTTCCCTACCTCTCCCTAGCCCTCTCCTTTTAGGAGAGGGAAGCAGAAAAACTTTTTTTATCTGGAATGGGGGTTTCAAAGGCTCTCCCCGTGTCGGGGAGAGGTTTTGAGAGGGGTTTATCTATACATTAAAAACTTTTCAAACATCCTCTGAGAAGTCGGGGATCTAAATCTACAAAAAATTGATACAATAACAATAAAATACAATGTTTAAATCGTAACTATGAATAATAACAACCGCTCTCGATGGGATTTATGCAGATTCATTAAAACCCTAACGTACTTTGAAGTATTTCCGATTCTTAATTGGATTCAAAAACTATTTCCAGGTAGTTCAACAGATAATCAAGATAGACCCAAAGAAGGAGGAAATGTGGCTGTAATTCTGGTAGCTGGTGCAACAGGTGGTGTAGGTAAACGAGTTGTTAAGAAGTTAATAACACAGGGTTATAATGTGCGCTGTTTAGTTCGAGATATTGAAAAAGCGCGGCAAGTTTTGGGTGATGATATTAATTTGGTAGTTGGAGATATTACCAAACCAGAGACTTTGACAAATTTAGTTATGGCTAATATTCAAGCTGTAATTTGTTGTACGTCAGTGCGTGTTCAACCTGTTGAGGGAGATACACCCGATAGAGCAAAATATAATCAAGGTGTGAAATTTTATCTGCCGGAAATTGTCGGAGATACACCAGAAAATGTTGAATATCAAGGTGTGAAAAATTTAGTAACAGCAGCCGCAAAATATCTGGTTGCTGCGGGTGAAAAACCGATATTTGATTTTACGAAACCATCAGATGAAATCAAAAATATCTGGGGTGCTTTAGATGATGTGGTTATGGGAGGTGTTAGTGCTAGTAGTTTCCAAATTAGGGAAAATATAGGAGTATTTACAGGTAATGTTTCTACGGCTAATTCTGGGGGGTTTGCTTCGGTGAGAACTAAGAATTTTTCACCTTTGCTGGATTTATCTGGTTATCAAGGTGTGAAATTGCGGGTTAAAGGTGATGGACAACGTTATAAAATATTTTTACGCACAGAATCAACTTGGGATGGTGTTGGTTATAGCTATTCTTTTGATACTGTTGCTAATAATTGGCTAGATATTCAGATTCCTTTTACAGATTTAGTTCCCGTATTTCGTGCCAAAATTGTTAAGGACTGTCCACCAATGGACATTAGCAAAGTTTGTTCTGTGCAATTAATGTTGAGTAAGTTTGAATATGATGGTGCTTTAAATCCTGCGTTTAATCCGGGGTTTTTCGCGCTGGAAGTTGCTTCAATTCAAGCTTATGGGGCGGAAACTTTACCTCAATTTGTATTAATCAGTTCCGCTGGGGTAACTCGTCCCGGAAGACCAGGAATTAATTTAGATGAAGAACCACCAGCAGTGAGATTAAATGACCAATTGGGAGGAATTTTAACTTGGAAGTTGCGAGGAGAAGAAAGCCTGAAAGCTAGTGGAATTCCCTATACAATTATTAGACCTTGTGCTTTGACAGAAGCAGCAGGAGGGAAGGAGTTAATTTTTGAGCAAGGTGATAATATTAAAGGAAAAGTTAGCCGTGATGATGTTGCGGAAATTTGTGTTCAAGCAATTAAAGAACCACAAGCTATTAATCGCACTTTTGAAGTTAAAGAAGGTGAAGCGATTGCTAATAATTTAAATTGGACAAGGCTATTTTCTGGTTTACAGGCTGATAAATAAAACGGTTCTAAGGTAGGTTGGGTGGAACGAAGTGAAACCCAACATTGGCGGTAATATGGTAAAAGTTGTTGGGTTTCCTTGCGTCAACCCAACCTACAATAAATGTTGTTTTACAGAAAGGGAACGGTAGAGCCATTTTCATTTAATAATCTTCAATAATATGATATTGAAAAGATGGTTATCCCCAAACTTTTAAGTTTATTAGAGGTAAGTAAGTAAACAAAATAAAAATGAGGGGTATTGCGTTTTGTAAAATGGCTGAAACTCAATCAGAATCTCGCATTGAGACAAATTTACATACCGTTATATACCTTTAAATTTTTCTGTTCACCTACTTAAAATACTCCGTCTTGGTACTACCCCCTCAAAAACCTAGCACCTATTTTCCTTTTTATCAACCTCAAACCTTTGATTCATTTACGTTTTACGTTTTTTCAGCAAGACCTATTTAGACTCCAATTATGACAATAAACAAAACTTTCGTTCCTGTTGCTTTAACTATTGCTGGTTCTGATAGTGGTGGGGGTGCAGGAATTCAAACTGATTTACGGACTTTTGCTTTTCACTGTGTTCACGGAACAAGTGCTATTACCTGCATTACAGCCCAAAATACTGTGGGAGTTAGTAGGGTTGATGCGATCGCTCCCCAGTCTATTATCGCTCAAATTCAGGCGGTTGTAGAGGACATTGGTGTACAGGCTGCAAAAACGGGAATGTTACTCAATCAAGAAATTATTTTCGCTGTAGCCCAGCAAATAACAGCTTATAAAATTGAGAATTTAGTGGTTGACCCTGTGATGGTATCACGCACAGGAGCGCAATTAATTGATGATGATGCGATACAAACTCTGCGGAAGAATTTAATTCCCTTAGCAGCTATTATTACCCCAAATCGCTATGAAGCGCAGATTTTAAGCGGGTTTGAAATTACTTCTTTAGCAAATATGCAAGCAGCGGCGGAAATGATCCATAGGGAATTGGGAGTTAAGGCTGTTTTAGTCAAGGGTGGGGGAATGCCGGGAAATTTGCGAGGTGTTGATGTTTGGTTTGACGGGGAACAATTGGAGATTTTGACAACGAAACAGGTAGAGACAAAAAATACTCATGGTACAGGTTGTACTCTATCAGCGGCGATCGCTGCTAATCTAGCTTTAGGTAAAGACCTCTGGACATCCGTGCAAATAGCCAAGGAATATGTAACAAATGCTCTTACCTATTCCTTGGATATTGGCAAAGGACAAGGACCAGTAGGACACTTTTTCCCATTATTGATAAAATAGATTTATTAAGCACTGTATTAATTAAATACAACCAGCTAATATACTAATAGTTCTAATTATTTAACCCTTCTTGTTTCTAATTCTCAACTCCTGATATTTTTCCCCGTCTTTGCCTTTTGTGCATTTTTCTATTATTCTTGGGCATAATCTCATAAATAATTATATTCTGGTTTTGCGTACCCTTACTCTAACTACCGTATTTTGATACTAAAAATTCCATGAAAACAACTACAGGATCTCACTATAGTCAACCACCTAATAGCTACCCCCCTTCTGTTCCCCTGTGCGTTTATCGAGAGTTGACAGTGGAGTTACAAGCAGTCCAATCCAAATTGGATGTTATGACCAGTCATAATCAGAAATTAGTCCAGGAAAATCAACAACTGCGGCAAGAAATTACTAAAGTGATTCAGTCTTGCTTAGAAGTGCAAAAGCTAGTTAGTACACCATCACCCAGTTCTCCTGCACCATCTTCATCTGATAATGAAGTTAAATATCCACCTCAACCTCAGCCAACACCTTACCATAATCACGAGGTAAAACACACGCATAAGCCAACTGTTACCGCATCATATCCGCGTCAGCAAACAAATCGTACCCGACCAAAAACAGCGCCAAAACCGACTCCTCCTCAAAATCGTCGTCAGGAGTCTGCTGCACCAAGGATGAATATAAACTTGCCAGTATCAGAAACAGTATTTATAGAAGAAGAGGAAGTTCACTATTATCCTCAATATCGGACTGAAAGTAAAGGCTTAAATGGTTGGTGGCTGATAATAACCATTATATTTATCATGATAACTGGTTTTGCCGCTGGGTATTTAATTGTGCGCCCTTTATTCCAAAATCACACCCAACCTTCAACAATTAAAAATTGAAAATTCATGGCAAATTAGACATTAAGTAATTGGACAAAAATATTTACAGTCATTGCGAGGGAAGGGAAGCAATCGCAAAGGTTGTGATTGCTTCATTTCACTTCGTTCCATATGGCTAACGCCACGCAACGCTTACGCAATGACATTGTGTAATTAATTTTGTCTCACTACTTAGGTAGCAGGTAATGTAGAGACGTTCCATGGAACGTCTCTACAAGAATTCCAGAAGATACACATTGAAGTCCTTGTCCTAGAGTATCAAGATTGATTATCTATCAACAGAACCCATAATTACGTCAATACTACCGAGAATAACCACGATATCTGCAACCTTCATTCCTCGCAGTAAATGAGGTAGAATTTGTAAGTTGTTGAAATCTGCGGCGCGGATTTTCCAACGCCAAGGGAAAACATTATTATCACCAACTAAATAAATTCCTAATTCTCCCTTACCACTTTCGACACGGGAGTAAATTTCACCCTTGGGGACTTTGAAAGTAGGAGAAACTTTTTTAGCCACGAATTGGTAATCAAAAGCATCCCATTCAGATTTTTTCCCAGCCATTAACCGCTTGGCTTCTAGGTTTTCATAAGGTCCACCAGGTAATCCTGCGATCGCTTGCCGAATAATTTTCACAGATTCGCGCATTTCTCGCATCCGTACCATGTAACGGGCAAGACAATCACCAACAGTTTCCCACTGAACATCCCAATCGAAATCATCGTAACATTCGTAGTGGTCAACTTTCCGTAAATCCCATTTTACCCCAGAAGCCCGTAACATTGGTCCAGAAAGTCCCCAGTTAATAGCCTCTTCACGGCTAATAGTTCCCAAACCTTCAATCCGGCGGCGGAAAATGGGGTTATTGGTAACTAAGCGTTCATACTCATCAACTTTGGGAATGAAGTAGTCGCAGAAATCTAAACACTTATCTACCCAACCATAGGGTAAATCCACAGCTACACCACCAACCCGAAAATAATTGTGATTAACCATGCGGTAGCCAGTTGCAGCTTCCCACAGATCATAAATCATTTCCCGTTCCCGGAATTGGTAGAAAAAGGGTGTTTGTGCGCCCACGTCAGCTAAGAACGGACCAAACCATAATAAGTGATTTGCAATGCGGTTTAATTCCAGCATAATCACGCGGATATAGCTGGCGCGTTTAGGTACAGTGATACCTGCTAATTTTTCCGGTGCGTTGACTGTCACCGCTTCGTTAAACATCCCCGCAGCGTAGTCCCAACGGCTGACATAGGGGACGTACATGATTGTAGTGCGGTTTTCGGCAATTTTCTCCATTCCCCGGTGCAGGTAGCCTATAACTGGTTCACAGTCAACGACATCTTCCCCATCTAGGGTCATAATTAAGCGTAAAACACCGTGCATTGATGGGTGATGAGGACCCATATTTAGCACCATCGGTTCGGTGCGCGTTTCTATTCTACTCATAGATTTGCTGTTCTCCCGTTGTGGATGTTGTAAATTGACCCGCTAAGATTAACTTGCTGCGATTGTTATTGTCTGCCAAAATTTAGCTTATAGGGATAATTTCTAGGTTATCTCTACAGGTGACGTTGGAGAGAGAATAGCAGAGTCGGTTTTGTACTTGATGTTTTATTGTGTGCAGCTACTTCAATTATTATAGGTAAGCCTGATATATAAGGGATTGAGAATCTGGATTTTTTTCATGTACCTAGGGGTGTGGGAATGGAGAGAAATCTTCGCGGTGCGGATGACTAAACTAAAATTGTATCAATGTCTTGGTGATTTTGCTGATTTTTGACCCGTAGGAAGATAGATTTAATTTATAATTATCTTCATTAGTATCTATGGGTAAATTTTAGCTCACTCAGAGGCGCAGAGGCACAGAGGAAGAGAAACGGAGTTTTTTAAGGGGTGTGATTAAATTTATGAATTATTTTCAAGTTTATTTTCAGGAAATTAATCAAGTTTATCAACAACAAAATGCCACAGAACATACATATCGCCCAGCATTAAAAAAATTAATGGAATCTTTAGATTCTCAAATTCAAGCTATTAATGAACCAAAAAGAATAGCTTGCGGTGCGCCAGATTTTGTAGTGAAAAATGGTATTTTAGAAATTGGACATATTGAAGCTAAAGATATAGGTGTTTCTCTCAAGAAAGTAGAAAAAACTGCCCAAATGGGACGTTATTTTCAGGCTTTAGGTAATTTGATTTTAACTGATTATTTAGAATTTCGCTGGTATATTCAAGGAGAATTAAAATTATCTGCTTCTTTAGGAACTATTGATAAAAACAAAAAAATCAAAGTTGATAAACAAGGAATACAGGAAGTTGATCAACTTTTACGGCAATTTTTATTAGCTAAAGTTCCCCAAGTGACCACACCGAAGGATTTAGCTAAACGTATGGCTAGTTTAGCCCAATTAATGAGAGATGCTATCAAAACGGCGTTAAATGATGTGGATAATGGGGGAATGTTACGTCAGCAGCTAGAGTCATTTCAACGAGTATTAATTAAAGATTTGACGGTGGAACAGTTTGCAGATATGTACGCCCAAACTATTTGTTATGGGTTATTTGCAGCGCGGTGTAACACTGATAATGTTAATACTTTTTCGCGGGAAACAGCAGCTTTTAAATTACCGAAAACCAACCCTTTTTTAAGGAGTATTTTTGGACAAATATCCGGACCAGATTTAGATGATAGAATTAGTTGGGCTGTGGATAATTTAGCGAATATTCTGCAACAAACGGAAATGGCAGAAATTCTCAAAGATTTTGGTAAACGTACCCGCAGAGAAGACCCTGTTGTGCATTTTTATGAGACATTTTTGGCAGAATATGATCCGAAAATGCGAGAATCAAGAGGGGTTTATTATACTCCTGAACCTGTGGTTGATTATATTGTTAAAAGTGTAGATTATATTCTCAAATATAAATTTAATATTAGTAAGGGTTTAGCAGATTCTAAAAAGATTAAAGTTCCTAATCCCAAGGGTGAGGGAACTATTGAAACCCATCAAGTTTTGATTTTAGATCCTGCGGTGGGTACGGGAACTTTTATGCACAGTGTGATTGATTTTATTTATGATAAGTTTAAATCTCAAAAAGGAATGTGGTCAAGTTATGTTAGTCAACATTTATTACCCCGATTATTTGGGTTTGAATTGTTGATGGCACCTTATACTGTAGCACACATGAAATTAGGTTTACAGTTGCAAGAATTGGGTTATGATTTTAGTTCTGATGAACGATTAAGGATTTATTTAACTAATACATTACAAGAGGCTTTTCAAATTCCTGCTGCTGATGGTTTTATGAACAGAATTAGAGATGAAGCAGAAGCAGCAAAGGATATAAAACAAGATGTTCCTGTGATGGTAATTTTAGGAAATCCTCCCTATTCTTATGAATCTATAAATACTGACCCTTGGATTGTGGGATTAGTTCGAGATTATTATCAAATAGATGGTAAACCTTTAGGAGAAAGAAACCCGAAAGGATTATTAGATGATTATGTAAAGTTTATCCGTTTTGCTCAACATCGAGTTTCCGAAACCGGTTATGGTATTGTGGCTTTAATTACGAATCATGGTTATTTAGATAATCCGACTTTTCGGGGAATGCGTCAAAATTTGATGCAAACTTTTGATGAGATTTATGTTTTAGATTTACATGGTAATAGTAAGAAAAAAGAAGTTTGTCCTGACGGTTCACCAGATAAAAATGTATTTGATATTCAGCAAGGTGTAGCAATTAGTATTTTTATTAAATATGAACATAGTCAGCAAAAATTAGCAACGGTTTATCATGCTGATTTATGGGGTATGAGAGAGGTTTATGAAAATAAAGAATTAGTTGGGGGTAAATATCATTGGTTAGCAGAAAATGATATTAGTTCAACTGATTGGAAAATTGTCAAACCTGAAGCTAAATTTTATTTATTTAACCCTCAAAATACCAGTTTATCATCCGAGTATGAACAAGGATGGAAAGTTATTGATATAATGCTAGTGAATGCTGCTGGTATAAAAACCCATAGAGATCATTTTGCTATTGATTTTGATGAAGAAAGCATTACTCAAAAATTTAGAGAAATGCGAGAAACTAATTTATCTAAAGAAGACTATAGCAATAAATATAATATTCATGATCATCAAAATTGGCGATTAGATAAAGTCCGTCAATTAATTCGCTTAGATAATCAATGGACAGAGAAAATAATTAGTTGTTTATATCGCCCTTTCGATTGGCGTTAATGTTATTATAGTGATCTAATAATGGATAGACCTAGACGAGAATTACTTGATCATGTTTTTAGAAAAGATAACTTATGTTTAGGTTTAGGTCGTCAAGGAATTGCTGTAAATGATCCTATCTGGTCTTTGGTATCAGTTGCAAATCAACCTATTGATACTAATATTTTTAGAAGAGGTGGAGTTAATATTTTCCCTCTTTACCTTTACCCAACAGATACCCCAACTTTATTTGATTCTATCCCAACTAATACACCTGGAGGACGTAAACCGAATTTATCTCCAGAATTTATTATTGAATTTTCCCAAAAACTAGATTTAGAATTTATGTTTGATGGAAAAGGAGATAAAAATAAAACCTTTAGACCAGAGGATATTTTTAATTACATTTATGCTATCTTTCATTCTCCTAACTACCGTCAACGCTACGCCGAATTTTTAAAGATTGATTTTCCTCGTGTTCCTTTAACTTCCAATGCTGCGCTTTTTTGGGAATTAGTTACCAAAGGTGATAAATTAGTTAAATACCATTTAATGAAAGCAATAGGAACAGGAATTTCTAATTATCCTATTCCTGGTTCTGATCTTGTCGAAAAAGTTAAATATAATGAAAATCATCAACAAATTTGGATAAATTCCGAACAGTATTTTGATCAAATTTCCTCGCAAATTTGGAATTTTTATATTGGAGGTTATCAAGTCTGTCAAAAATGGCTAAAAGACAGAAAAGGGAGACAATTGAATTTTGATGATATTAGTCATTATCAAAATATTATTTCTATAATATCAGAGACTATTAAGATTATGGAAAATATTGATCAAATAATTGAAGAATATGGCGGTTTTCCGTTAGAATTTAAACCCTTACATTCTTATGGTTTTACAATTCTTAAGGAATCCGGGGATCACTCAAAAGTGAGAATCGCGGATTATACGGATTAAAAGATGGCGCGGATTAGGTTGTTTGCTATGATAAAAGTTACTAAAATCTGTGAAATCAGCGCAATCCGTCTAATCCGTGATTCTGACCTTTTTCCCGTTTTATCAACGCCAAACTTGCTTCTTAATTTTTAGTATCAATAAATTAATGATGAAATCAGATTCACAAACCCCCATAGATTTAGAAGAAGTTACATTTTCCCATATTCCTGTTCTCAGTCAAGAAGTGATTACAGGTTTAAATATTCAACCTGGTGGAAATTATTTAGATTTAACCGTTGGTGGTGGTGGTCACAGTCGGTTAATATTAGAAACTGCTGAAGATGTGAAAGTTACCGCAGTTGACCAAGATGAAGATGCTTTAAATGCAGCAAAAGAGAATCTAACAGAATTTGGAAATAGAGTCAAATTTATTCATAGCAACTTTGCTAATTACCAATTTCCAGAAAATACCTATCATGGAATTTTAGCCGATTTGGGAGTAAGTTCCTATCATTTAGATAACCCAGAACGGGGTTTTAGTTTTAGAAATACTGCTAATTTAGATATGCGAATGAACCAGCAACAATCCCTCACTGCTGGAGATATTATCAATGAATGGGACGAACAAGAATTAGCAGATATTTTCTTTAAATATGGTGAAGAGAGACTTTCTCGCAGAATAGCCAGAAGAATAGTTGAAAAACGCCCATTTAACACTACCACAGAATTAGCCAATGCGATCGCCTATTCCGTCCCTCCTAAATATCGTCATGGGAGAATTCACCCCGCAACCCGTGTTTTTCAAGCTTTGCGAATTGCTGTCAATGACGAATTAAAAGTCCTAGAAACCTTAATAGAAAAAGCACCTAACGCGCTAATTCCTGAAGGAAGAATAGCTATTATCAGTTTTCACAGTTTAGAAGACAGACCGGTGAAACATGGCTTGAGAAATTCCCCCTCCTTGCGAATATTGACAAAAAAACCCATAATTGCCACAGAAGAAGAAATTAAAGAAAACCCCCGTTCCCGTTCTGCTAAATTGAGAATAGCAGAAAAGAAAAATACAGATTAGACATAAAAATATGGACGGTATTGGACTCGAACCAACGACCCCATCGATGTCAACGATGTACTCTAACCACCTGAGCTAACCGTCCGTAGTCAACACAGACTAATAATCTATCATATAAAATATAATTTGTCAACCACTAAAACCAAAATTATATCCTACATATATCTAGTCAATTGCACCCGATAGCGATCCTTTTTCGTCACCGCAATTTCTCCAACTTCCAACCGCCCTTTTCCCCGAATTGCGATTAAATCCCCTGTTTTAACGTGAGAACTGGCTTGGGTGACTTCCTTCCAATTGACACGCACATCATTCGAGTCAATCAAATCCACCATTTTACTGCGGGACATCCCAAATCCAGCCGAAGCCACCGCATCTAACCGCAAAGAAGCCTCTACAGTCGTCATTTCCTTCTTCTTCGGTTCGCGGATTTTTAACTCATTAATTTCAATGCGTCGAGTTTTCACTGGCACAGAACGCACCTGTTGTAAACTCATCTCTAAAAATTCTACCAATTCAGGGACAACAATCACCTGCGCCCCTCTTTCCCCCAATACAATCACATCTCCGGTTTTTTCTCGCACAATCCCCGTTCCCAGCATTGCGCCTAAAAAATCCCGGTGATTTGCTGTATCAAACAAGAAATTACCAGCAATTTCTAAAGCCACAATCGCCACTTCAGACTGATCTAATGGTAAATCAGCACGAGCGATAGCTAACCTTTGTCTTTCCGCCTGTGGATATCCACCCCACGCTACCGAATGCACCTCCGTTAAGCGGCTAAATACCCTTTGAATTTCCGCCAACTCCGGCGGAGACAAAAAATCTGTAAATACCACTTCCCAGGTCTTTATGGCTTGATCTGCTTGATCAATTACACGGGCAACAGTATCGCGGTTTTCAACACCTTTTAAAAGTTCTTCTCTAGGTAGCATGGAATTATAGGAGTTACAGGGAGCAGGAGCAAATAGATACCCGACTTCTCAAAGAAGTTGGGTATCTGGTATGTACTAATTAGTTTCCGCATAACCTTGAATATTTTCTGGTTCAAACTGGCGGAGAATGCGAGTAGCTTGACGAGTCAGAGTTTCCGAACCCTGTACCACAATTAAATATTTACCTGCATCTAAACGATTGCGATAGGGTAAAGCATCACCACCACCCTCAAATAAACCCACACCACCACCTACAAATACGCTACCCATTGCACCGCTACCAGCCCCCAGAATGCCGCCAACCACATGATTTCCAATTTCCCCAGCCCAGGCGAAGGTATCTAAACCGGTAATCAAACTGAAGGTAAAACCGGAAAAAAAGCCAAATGGTACTAACCAAATCGCCATTAGCTTGACTTGTTTTTTTGCTTGTTCTTTGGGATCAATTAAACCAAACTCATCAGCACTTTTATAGCCCCTACCAAGAATAGTGCCATTTATCCCTTCTCTTTCTAAGGCTAAATCAGCGGCTTCAGCCTGGATGCGATCTGATAATACAGCAACAAGATAATTCATCAATTTTAAAACTCAGGATTAATGTGACTTCAGCAAATCCAAAGGCTCACAAAAATTATTCACACCTTGTTTAAGAATATAAATTAAAACGGGTGTAGCCAGACTTTTGGGAAAACTCGGTATTGTCCTTAGATGTACTATCATCCCTTGAATTGACTCATTTAACAAGTTTTCTCGATATTCTTGTTCACAAATTACCGCCCGCCACTTTTTGGCTAAAGCATCCAACCAGTCGGAATTGGTTTGTTCTGGTTCTTGTCCAGCCCGAAT
The DNA here is from genome assembly GCF_002368115.1 of Dolichospermum compactum NIES-806. Classification (NCBI taxonomy): domain Bacteria; kingdom Bacillati; phylum Cyanobacteriota; class Cyanophyceae; order Nostocales; family Aphanizomenonaceae; genus Dolichospermum; species Dolichospermum compactum. The sequence goes on from NZ_AP018316.1 coordinate 5,031,127, forward strand.
AGCCAGTGTCATTACCGCATCTTCTAAATCTCCATCGCAATCCTCTATCAAGTCTAATGCTTCCATTGCTTGAGGATCATCTACCAAATGAGAGCGAAATTTTGCAATCTCTTGTGATGTAACTGTAGTCATGAGTTTTTGACTAAACCAGGATTTGAAAACCATTTTACAGCATTGGGGACTGGGGATTGGGGGATTGGTAATTGGTGAAGAATTTCCTCCCCTACCTCCCCTACCTCTTACTTGACTCCTGATTCCTGTAACTGATTCAAACCCCTAGTGGTAACGTATCTTTGTAATTCTGTTAAAGCCCGGTTGTAATCCAATATTGCTTTGACGCGATTACCTTCTGAACGGGTGAGATCATTTAATGCGTTAATTACATCAGTTTGAGTCCCGACACCTGCTTGGAATCTTAACCGCGCTAACCGCAAAGACTCTTTAGCTTGTTCTAAAGCCACATTAGAAGTTTGCACATTTTCTAAGTTTGAAGCCTGGGTAGAGTATGCCTGTTCTACTTGAAAGCGGATTTGGTTGCGCTGTTCAGAAAATTGAGTTTCAGCGATCGCAGTATTGGTCTTAGATTGGGCTGCTCTGGCTTTTGCTGCCCCACCATCATATAAACTGAAGGTGGCTTGTACTCCCAAAGAATAACCATCACTCACGCTTGTTCCATCATCAAACTGATCTAACAAGTTATATCTACCTACCAAACTTACCTGGGGACCCAAAGCTGCTAATGCTTGTTTTCTTTGAGCCTCGCTGATATTGCGCTGTGCTAAGTTCTGTTGTAGTTCGGGACGATTTTGATAAGCTAAAACAATACTTTGCTCTAGTGGATGTTGCCATAAACCTGCCAATTTTACAGGATCACCCGCACTAATACTCGCTGATTGGGGTAAATTCAACAGCGGTGCTAGCTTACGACGGGCAATTTGTTGTTGAGAAAAGGCGCTAGTTAATTCCTGTTGGGAGTTAGCTAAATTCACCTGCGATCGCAACACATCGAAACGAGTACCCACACCCGCCCGTTCTAAAGCCACTGCATCCTTCAAACTCGCCTGAGCATTTGTAACCGCTGACTGAGAAATTCTCACATTTTCATCAGCTTGTTGCAAATCATAATATGCCTTAGCCACATTCAGGCGAATTTCCTCAGATTGTCTCTCCACATCTAACTCTTGCACCCGTATCCTTTCTTGTGCCTCTTTAATCGCTGCATTACGTCTACCAGAGGTGTACAGATCGTATCTTATCTGTGCAGTACCGCTAAATGTAGTAGTCGAAGGAGCATCACCCACCAAAGGATTAGTCTGTCTAGCTTGATCAAACTGTAGTGTACTACTAGCACTGCGACTATTTGTCACATCACCACTCAAATCCACGCTAGGCATTAAAGCCGCTTGAGCTTCACGTAAAACCGATTTACTCCGTTCCAGTTGCAGTACGGACACCTGTAAATCATTATTATTCCGTTTAGCCAGTTCCAGCGCCTGTGATAAACTAATTGGCTGAGTTCCTTGAACTTTCACTTCCTCTGCTTGCGTCGGATATAACAGCGGATTAGGACTAGGATTCAATTCGTTAGGAACATTAGGAAAATCTACAGGTTGACTAGGTGCAGAATTGACATTTTCTGCGGTCGGAGGTGTACTGGTTTCTGTCGTAGTCGGAACAGTTGTTTGTGCTATCAAACTATTATTTTGAGATAAGCAGGTGTTACTAGTAAGTAGCAAAGCTGCTTGACTCTTGGGCTGTGATTGTGGACAATTACTAGACTCTAGTAACTTTGATACCTCAACATCACCATTGATCACTTCCTGATCAGAGTTACTTAAACTACCTAACTGAGAATTACTCGCAAACAGTAAATTATTATTTGAATTTGATAAATCAGAAAAACTTACAAATCTACTGTCATATTTTGGAGAACTTTTTTCTCCCTCAGTGCTGAGATAATTGTCAGCCATGATTATAGGTAGACTGCGGTTGCCAACAGGGTTGATACTACCTTGACTAAAATAATTAGCAGGTAATAATCCTGGGTTACTTTTAACGTTACTTTTGGGCTGTAGGCTATTGTCTGTGAATGAATTCCTACTATTAGTAGAAATTAACACACTAGGAGAAGACGTTAGCTGTAACTGACTTACTTTAATAACAGTAGCCCAAGCGGGCTGAGTTGTTAATACTGCTACTGTTACACCAGGTAAGAAACAATGGAATAATTGCTGTCCTTTCACCGCATCCCCTCACACAAAAAATATTAATTTAGCGGCAGAATACTTGTCTTCAACAGAAATATAGCACGATCTGGAGATTTGGGCAGGAATATCGCACTATAATTCATGTTAGAGATCAGAACTCGGTTTGTCTTCAAAACGTTTGACAATCCGAGAAAGTTCTGCTTTTTCGTCTATACTAACGCGGGTAGGCGCACCACTAATAATTCGCTCATAATTACGGAATGAATCTTTAATATCGGGACCATCTGCCGTAATATTATATTCACGAATGCCCTTATCGTGCCATGAGCCACGCATTTTAAATACGTTAATTGCCCGTGACATTTCTCCCCGAATTTCTACATATTGTAACATCAAAATTGTGTCTGTAATCGTAGAAATGTGGGAGTCAGTAATGGAATTAGAACCCAGAAATTGGTCTGTGGTATTGGTAAAAAAACCAGTAATTTCTTCTTGTTTAGCATAACCTGTGACACCAATTACAAACTGACGAAAAGCATTATTACTAACACCTCTAGCCATTGCAGAAAGTGAATCAATGGCAATACGAGCAGGTTTAAAATGGGAGATTTCTGATTTAATAATTTGTAAGTGATCTTCTAAACCAGTTGATTCAGGATAGGTACAAATAATTTTCAGTAATCCTTGATGTTCTAATTCTTCAAAATCTATGCCCCAAGAATGGGCATTGCGGGAAAGTTGGGCGCGAGATTCTTCATAGGCAAATAATATTGCTCGTTCACCATTAATGCAGCCATCTTGAATAAACTTACTAACTAATAAAGTTTTACCAGTACCTGTAGCTCCTGTGGCTAAAATAATCGAATCTTTAAAGAAACCACCACCACACATTTCATCAAGAACTTTTACTCCCGAAGATACACGCACATTAGAAGATCGTTGTGTTAAACGCATTGCTCCCAAGGGAAATATATTAATTCCTTCATTGGTAATTGTGAAGGGATATTCACCTTTCATGTGGGTTGTTCCCCGTAATTTGAGAATTTCTATAGTTCGGCGGCGGCGTTCTCCTTCTAAAACGTTACGAGAAATTACTACATTATCGGAAACAAATTCTTCGACTCCAAAGGATGCTACTGGCCCATATTCTTCACCCCGTTCAGTGGTAATGATGGTAGTCACATTCAGTAGTTTTAGCCGTGCTACTAACCGAAAAATTTCCCGCCGCACGACTCCGATAGCTTCATATTGTTGAAATATGGCTGTCATGGAATCAATGGAAACCCGTTTAGCTTTGTATTTACGAATGGCATATTGTAAACGTTCAATCAGGGCAGATAAATCAAAATTACCTACTATGTCTTGACCTTCTGGGTCAGGAGATGCGTCGAGAATAAATAATTTACCTTCATCAATCAACTGTTGTAAATTCCAATCAAAAATATGGGCATTTTTAATAATGTCACTGGGTGATTCTTCAAAGGTAACAAATACTCCTGGTTCGTCGAAGTAGGTGATGCCATTATAAAGGAATTGCAGTGATAATAAAGTTTTGCCAGTTCCTGAAGTTCCACTAACTAAGGTAGTTCGACCAACAGGTAAACCGCCATGACTGATATCGTCAAAGCCTTCGATCATCGTGCGAATTTTTTCGACACCAATAGGTATTTTTTTTTGTTCAGGTTGCTCTTTTTTATTCATGGTTTATCTAATATGGATATTCAACCCAGGTTTTTAAAATCAAGAAAGTTTTTAATTATTTTTAATAACTAAATAAATATACCAAATTGCAGGTAAATAAATTCCCAAATTTTCATCAAAAAGTGGCTAACGCCACGACTTTACTCGGAATTATTACTTGTTGCTTTCTAAATCCTACATTTTGTATTATTCTTTCCCATATTCTTCATTCAATTCTTCGTAAAGCAGATCCAACCCAATTAATACTCTTTCTCTATCTGTTAAATCACCAATAATTTTCCGCACAGGAGGGGGCAAAATTTTGGATAGTGTTGGTGTAGCGAGTATTTTATCCTCTTCGGCTAACTGAGGGTTTTTCAGGACATCAATTACTTTTAATGCATAAACTCCTTGAAATTCTTCATCTAAAATATTTTTGAGTGTTTTCAAAGCCCGCATTGAATTAGGGGTATTTCCTGCTACATATAGCTTGAGAACATAGGTTTTTTTAGCTTCATTCATACAATATCAACTCCTAAAAATATAGAGGTAAAAGACAAAAAACGTAGGATTACATACACATTCAAGTATAAATTACCATGAATGTAAATAAAAATTCTACTTTGTGGCATTCAACTGATTTTAGCAACAGAACAGCGATAAACTTCACAAAGATGTGCCAAAATATCTATTAAGGTTAAACGATAATCGAGCAGTGTTTCATCACTTCTGCCTTCTATTCTTAATTGCTTGGCAAATTCATCAATGATTTCCATGTGCATTTCTATAATTTGTGGTATGGGAATACTGGTATAAAATAGAGCATTAATAAATTTATCAAGTTTTTCTTGTAATGTTTTGTCACTGATAAAATAATTTATAATAATTTGACGGTAATCTGCCTTAAGTTCTGCTAACAGTTCCTGTTTTTCGTTAGCAGTCATATCCTGAAAAATTTGGTTCTTTTTCTGTTTGCCAAAAGCCAAGATATGATTATCTTGAATATCTAATTTTGGCAGAGGGTTTTGTGGATGAAAATGGGACAAATAGCATATCTGATAAGGTATCGGATGCCAGTAACATTGAGTTATTATTCCCTCAAGAAAATTCCAAATTTGCCAAACTAAACTTTTGTACTTCTTTTCTCCAAATGTTCTATCGAGAATTTGTTTTATATTTGTTAGGACTTACGCAACTGGCACAAGCGATGGTGCGGCTACGCTGCACCGAGCGCCTAAAGACTAAACCATTGACATAGCAATATCTGGACGTTTTAGTTGTCCTATTAAATAATTAGAAAGCAAATTATGCTTAATTTGATAAATAGTTTGACCTGTGTTGTAAGCTAAGTTTTTTAGTCTTAGCCAAACCAACATAGCACAAGCTATATGATTTCTTTGAAGACGACCTTTGCGACACTGACATGATTCAATGCCAGTTAATTGTTTTATCTCCCTGTGAAACTCTTCTATTTTCCAACGGATTTTACACACCTGTTGTGTAACATCCATAGAACTTTGAGATATATCATTAGTTGCGATATAGTCCGTTCTATCGGTAGAGATAGTAACCCGGAATAGCTTCACTTTTTTCTCGGAGGGGAATGCTTTTATCTTGATAATTTTACCACATTCTAACTCATCTTCACTCCATGACAATGATTCAATATTTTTATATTTTTCTTTGCCAAAACTATCATCAACCAAACGATTAATCTTTAAAGGACAATAATAAACTTTATCTAGACTATCAATATAAAGCATTAAATTGTTAACTGCATACCAAGTATCCATTAAAACTGTATCAAATGGCAGAACCTTTTGATATACAAGCCCTTGCAACATATTTTTCACATGGTCAACTTTACTTAAACCATCATTGTCAGGGTTAAAAATACGATAATCTATTACCCAAAATTTGAGAGTTTTAGGATTAACATATATACAATTGACTATTCCAATTCCTTTGACGATGCCATGCTCATTTCCACTATATTGCCTTCGCACTATTTCAATCTTTTCTGAAAATCTTTTGTTTAAAACTGTGTCATCAAATATAATATAAGCATTCTCGTCCCGGACAATTATATCTTTCACATTATCCCAAAGTAACCGAGGAGTCAATTTCTCATTTTTTAAATAATAATTAATTTTATCGTGACTAATATTGTCTAAATGTTCTGCTAGATTAGTCATTGTGTAGTTGATTTGACTGCTAAGTAAATACTGGCAGTAATTAAGTTTAGTAAATTTCATCGTTAATTAATTTCTTAATGCACCCTATCATCATTCTCTCATAAAATTAATACCCGTCATTTATTTAATCTATTACTATTAACAATTCTCAATCAGTCTGATTCAATAACATCTTCATTATTGCAGTACACATATACTAATAATTAGCGATCGCTGTGCCAGTTGCGTAAGTCCTGTTTGTTTGTAAAAGCAATATAGGTAATAACATCTACTCTTTATAGATCATGAATTTTTGAGCGTGAGATAAGTAGGTGAACCGAAAAATTTAAAGGTATATGAAGAAAAGTAAAATCGCCCAAAACTCTCTCCCTGTTCCCTGTTCCCTGTTCCCTGTTCCCTGTTCCCTTGCCCCAACGACAATTTTTAACGCCAACCTACTTATATTGGACTATAATTAATGATACTTACTTACACTAAGTAGGATGACTGGCAAATTCTTTGATGACGCATTAAACTCAGGGAGAGTTATGACTGATGGATAGTGTGTGATAGCATATCTAGCGGCAGATAGATTACATTATTTCACTTATTGATAAGATACTTAAACGAACTTAAAGAATTGTCGCATTTTAAATCATTATAATTCCTCAAGGTTCTAAAGCGAATCTTTGGAGCCATAATTATTGTTGTAGTTGTCACTATAAAAAATGACGACTTTCAATACCAGTAGCAAGTTGCTGAAGATAGTGGCTTGCTGAGGAGATAAACTCACATCTTGCACCGGAAAGGTAAAAACATTGGTAATTGGCGGCGAGACAATGAATGTCTATGGCGGAGTGTGACCGAAAGTCATAGCTAAAATGGCTAGTTTGAAGAGGTCTGTCAATTGTAACCAGAATCGCTGATAGTGTGGCGTAGCCATTCTAAATATTCTTGGAGGATATTGCTTCAGGCTTGAAGACCATCTAACCCAAGTGCTGATGGTGATGCCGAAGTTGATCACAAGAAGAAAGACCACCGAGGACTTATTTTAATGCTACAGTACCCACTTTATGAATTTATAGCAACTGTGCCAATGTGCTGGGAAACAAATACTCTGGCAGCAGCGTTGGATATTTTTGTTAAAGAACAGTGCGATCGCTTAGTAATAGTCAATTCCCAACAACGTCCACTTGGTGTATTGTATTCTGCTCAATTACTGCCACAATTTTTAGCAGCGGATACTGATAATAACCTCTTAAATTTGCAACAACCACTCTCACAGGTGGATAAATCCCTTATAGAACCAATACAGACCATAGCAGCAGCAACAAATCTGGAAAAATTCAGTTTGGTTCTCAAGGATCAAGAAACTCAACAACAAAGTAATTTAGATTGGGTGCTAGTTGATTCAGATGGTAAATATTTGGGAATTTTAAATACTTTACGCCTATTAACATTGTTAGCTCAGAAGAAAATTTCCCTTAGCTCATCCAAGGAACAAGAAAGTCACAAGTATGCAACAAACACCAAAACTTCTCACCACCAAAAAAACATCGAGCATACAGCCAATAAATATCAGCCAAAAATACACAAATCCATAGTCCACTTATTGGCTAAATTACCCTGGCCAATTATGTTACAAACTAGTCAAGGCGAAGTAGTTACGCAAAATATCGCTTGGTGGCAACAACTGGGAGCATTAAAAGATCCTGAAGGCATTAGAAAACAGGTAGAGACTATACTTACTCCCAAATATATTTATGCTAATCCTCAAGAAAACCAGAAAACCAATATTTCCACAACGCATAGACAAAGAACCTCACTATCAGCTTTCCCTTTTTTACAAGAATCACCTCTACCAGTAAAGGACAGTTCTAACAACTGCGTTTTAGATACGCAATTGGGTATTTGTACTTGTGTGGTTGAAATTAAAACTGGTCAGGAACGGATTTGGCAGTTTGCCAAAATTCCTTTAGATAGTAACGAGTTAAAAATTGTGGTTTCCGAATCAGAATTACCAGAAAATTCAGAGGAACTATGGTTAATATTAGCCACAGATGTAACTGAACAACAACAACTTTGTAAAGAATTAGCAGCAAAAAATGCTGATTTGATTCAACTCAATCGCTTAAAAGATGAGTTTTTAGCTTGCATTAGTCATGAATTAAAAACACCATTAACGGCAGTTTTAGGACTATCCCGCCTTTTGGTAGATCAACAACTGGGACAACTAAATGAGCGTCAAGCTCGTTATGCTGGATTAATTCATCAAAGTGGCAGACATTTGATGACTGTGGTAAATGACATTTTAGATTTAACTCGAATGGAAACGGGACAGATGGAACTTACCCTGACTCCAGTCCAAATTCAAGTAGTATGTGAAAGGGCTTTTTCAGACGTTAAAAACATTCATTATCAAACTAACAAAGCTAAACAAGTATCCCCATCAGACAATCACACTTTATCTAATCACCAATTTAGCCTAGCAATTGAACCAGGTTTAGAAGAAATGGTGGCAGATGAATTACGCTTGCGACAGATGTTAGTACATTTACTTTCTAATGCCTTTAAATTCACAGAAATATCTGGGGAAATTGGCTTACGGGTAAGCCGTTGGGAAGGTTGGATTGCCTTTACTGTTTGGGATACAGGGATTGGTATTCCTGAACAACAACAACATTTAATCTTTCAAAAATTCCAGCAATTAGAAAATCCTCTCACTCGTCAATTTGAAGGAACGGGTTTAGGATTAGTATTAACTAGAGCTTTAGCTCGTTTGCATGGTGGAGATGTCAGTTTCTTATCTCGTGAGGGTAAAGGCAGTCAGTTTACTCTGCTTTTACCTCCCAGTCCACCAAAATCTAGTTTTAATGAGTCTGAAGATATAGTTCCTAAGATAGAAATAGGCAATGTCATTAATTCTTCCCCTCAAAATCTCAATAGTTCTTCCCAAAGATTGGTTTTAGTAGTGGAAGCAGTAGCTCAATATATTGAGGAATTAACTGAACAACTCAAAGGTTTAGGTTATCGTGTTGTTATTGCTAGATCAGGAACAGAGGCACTAGAAAAGGCTCGCCGCTTGCAACCAAAGGCGATATTTTTAAATCCTTTACTGCCTTTACTTTCTGGTTGGGATGTGATGACTTTACTGAAATCTGATGTTTTAACTCGTCATATTCATGTGATTGTCACAGCCACAGCGGCTGAAAAAGAACAAGCATTTACTAAACAAGCTGATGGTTTTTTAACTTTACCAATTAAGCATCAAGCACTAGCATCATTTTTAGAAAAAATATCAATAACGAGCGAATTTCATCGTTCAGAACTGGAAAATAATAGTATCAATTCTCAAAATATTCCTTTGCGAATTCTTAGGTTAGTACATCCAGAATTAGAGGTAATTAATCTCTATCCTTCTCTGCGAGAACATCGGGTTATTGAAGTGGATGATTTAGATCAAGCAGATTTGTTAGCGCGAGTTTGGCAGTTTGATGTAATTTTGCTAGATATGGGAATTTCTACTGCTCGCACTTATCTACAACAATTAACTAAACACCAAAGATTGGCAACTTTGCCATTGGTAACTTGTGATGTTGCGACTACTTTAGCTGCTTCTCAAATACCTGGCTTGTCTGTATTTCCTTGTTTAAGTCCTTTGACTCAGGAAAATAATAATCAAAATTATCGACAAAGTGCTTTGTCATCTGTATTACAAATTGCTGCTGGTATTTGTTGCCCAATCAATATTTTAGTGGTAGATATAAGTATGCTGAGTGATTTACCCAAAGCAAAACGCAAACCAATCAAGGATGATCAGTCAGTCAAAAATTGTTTTCTCAATTTTGAAGATGAGCAAATTAATCGGGGATATGAGTGGTTTCAAGCTTTAATTCAATACTTACAAACTGCTGGATTTAGAGCTTCTATTGCCAGTTGTTGGTCGGAAGTTGTCCAACAAGTTAGCCATAAAAATGTTGATTTACTGTTAATCTGCTGGCAGGAAACGGCAATCAATAAAGAAGTACAAAAGGCTATTGAATCGTTGGGGAATTTACCGTTAAATTTGCCACCAATTTTGGTACTTGACCAAAAATTAAATGAGCAGAATTATGAAAATGCGGCAAAATCTCGGAAACAAAGGTATACATCTTCTGTGGAAACTGCGGTTCGAGGAATTGCTACTCAGATATTACCTCGTTCTATTTCAATGGAAGAGTTATTAATTCAGATCAATCAATCTTTAGCAAATTAAAGTATGATTTGTCAGGAGTCAGAAGTCAGGAGTCAGGAGTCAGAAGTCAGGAGTCAAGAAGAAGAAGTAAAAGCATGAGTGGCAACTGTGTCATTTATTTACTCGAAATGTAGGTTAAATGCGTGACAGCTTATAAATCACATCAATCAAAAAAATCATAGTTTAAGACAAGTTGATATTTTCTGGTTTGGCTGTTTTCAAAGGAATGCGAATCAGATGATAAGCACCTTTGATAGCTAGACTTTTGTAATTATCGGGTGGTAAGTCCATTTCTTGAAATTTTCCCTGTTCAACTAAGAGTAATAATGATAGTGGTTTAGTTGGTTGGGATGCTTGCTTTTGAATATATTCAAGAGCTTGTTGAGCAAATTTGATGTAATTAACATTTTTGTGCGTGTAGAAAGTCACGGTAGGTTTTTTGAATCCAACCATAATTAATTCTTCGTTGGGTTGTTTTGATTCAACAATGAGGGCGGATAATTCTCTGAGAGGGAGTTGACGCTGTTGATCCATGATGGCAACAGCAGGCATTAAAACGATCGCAATAAAGGCGATAAATCCTAATAAGTTAATGGTGATGATCTGTCGGTAACGGTGAGTTAAGATGAGAATGGCGGCGGTAATTGTAGATAATAACCAAATTATGCCTCCAAATTTGAGGATTCCTGATTTCTCCATTTGTACATATAATTCGGGAGCAGCGGGATCAGGTCCAGCAATTCGGGTAAGATTAAAGAGAGCGATCGCCAGAATAGTCAAGAATCCTACGTTTATCCAAGCACTGATGCGTAAAAATTTGGGAGGCGTTAGGGTAGTAGTTAGTGAACTGGGGAAAAGATCACTCCAAAATAATGCCACAAGAATTGCCGCTGCTGGCATTAATGGCAATACGTAGCTGGGCAGTTTGGTGACGGAAATTGTGAAAAATCCAAACACACCCAGAAACCATATACAGGTAAATAAACCTAGTTGTTGAGAGCGTTCTTGGTTTAACCAGTGCGATCGCTGCAAAATATTGACTCTAACTAGAGCCGCCGGGATGTACACTGAATAAGGTGCAAACCCCAACAAAACGACTAAAAAGTAAAAATACCAAGGGGCTGAATGACCATTAACGACTTCGGTGAAACGGTCTATATTGTGATAGATAAAAAAGGCATTAATAAAATTCCAGCCGTTGCGCCAAGTTACTAAAACATACCAGGGAAGTGATAACACTAAAACGATCCCCATGCCCAAAATTGGCTGCATTTCCCGCCACAGTTCCCAAAATTTCCCGACATATATGGCAAAGGCAATCATAATCAGTCCTGGTAAAACAATACCTACTGGACCCTTCGTTAATATTGCCCCAGCAATTAATACATAACTTGCTAAATACCATTTATTGGGAAGTCGCCAATTAGCAATGACTATAGGAGCTTGATTTTGAGCATATCCCAAATAGAAGCATAATAATGTTGAACCGATACAGCCGGTAAGCAACATATCGGAAACGCCAGTTCTGCCCCAAACAATCATTTCTGCGTTGAGTGCCATTAAGGCTGCGGCTATGGCGGCTGTAAAGTAACGTCTGGGCAAGTTGGTAACTTGTTCTAATTCGTCTTTTTTGGCAAAATACCACTGCACAGTATAAAATGCCAAAGCAATTACACCCATTGCTGCCAATGCTGAAGGGATACGAGCAGCCCACTCGTTTACTCCCATCATAGAGTAGGCGATCGCTTGACACCAATAAATCAAAGCAGGTTTATCAAAGCGAGTTTCACCATTGAAAAACGGCGTAATCCAATCACCAGTTACCAACATTTGCCGGGAAGCTTCAGCAAACAGCGGCTCAGTTTCATCAATTAAGCCCACATTCCCCAAATTCCAGCCAAAAGCTATCCAACCAATCACCAACAACCACAAGGACGAAACAGCCACAGCCAGAACTGGACGCTGTTGTAAATTCTTTAACCACTTATCAACCACTTTATCAATAACACTCAATTTTATACTCATACATTTATACTTAAAAACACGGTAATTATGTCCTCCCAATATACAATAGGTGAGAAATGAACTTTCAAAAAAACTCCTTCTTCCTCCTGACTCCTTCCTCACAAGGGTAGGTTTTTAATATTGTCTGTGAAGGCAAGACTGGGAAGACTTGGAGGGAAAGTAGACAAGGAAGATTTTATCCGCACAATAGTCTTTTAACGGTGTGTTATTGTTACAAAAAAACATAATCCTGTAGGGTTTTCCTCCCTTGTCACCTTGTCGCCCAAGTCTTGCCCTCACCAGAATGTAAAAAACCTACACCTGTGAGATCCCAACCCCATCACCTATTTTCTAACACCAATTGCCATTCTTGAGTTTGGGAATTCCATTGTGGAGAAGAAGTTTCTCCCACAACATAGGGACCCCAATAGCGTCGAGAACCATCTTGAGCAAAAGCCACCAAAATATCACCTTTCTCTAGCTTTAAATTACCTTGAGGTAAGGATAAAATTAACCCGTTCTCATTTCCTTCTTGGGGAGCAAAATCCCAATGAGCCGGAATACCAGATTTATTTTTATTGGCAGTGGCACTTTTTTGAGATGATTGTCTGGCTAATAATGCTAGACGGACAGGTTGAGTAGTTTTGTTGCTCATACGAAATAATCCAGTAGTCTTGGTTTTACTATCCGAATCAAACCGATAGGCTACAACCGTAGATTGATTTTTTTGTGAACTTGATTCTACTGATTCACTTGGTGTACTATCTAAATTGGTTGCATCAGTGCTATTAACCGTGTTCGTCACCATAGCTGAATTTTTTTCTGGATTTGTAGACTCAAATGATACTCTCATGTCTAAGCATCCAGTTATGATCCCCATGAATCCTAATACAGAAAAACCGATAATGAAATTACGATAGCGATAGAGGAAGTTTTTCATAATGATATAGATTTAGAAATAAGATTTTTTGTCAGTTAAACCCAAATGATTGGTGATTGGTTATTGTTTTTGTCCCTATTCCCTGTTTATTTCTTCATGCAAAATACTCGTCTAAACAACCTATTAGAAACAATTTATAGAAGCTTGAGTGAATGGTTTCTGAATCCTTGGCGACGGTTATCATTACTACTAATTAGTTTTTTGTTTGGTTTTTTTTTGGGATCAGCAGTATCAACAACCGCTGGACAGAAGGCAGAATTAGACATCGTAGTAGCCGGATTTTTAGTGCTATTAACTGAAATCACCAGTAGGATATTTTACAGTCGTAGTTTTTTTGCTCGGCAAGTGTTTTGGGTAGCAACGCTCAACTATCTCAAGGTTGGTTTTATCTACAGTCTATTTCTAGAAGCCTTGAAACTGGGTTCGTGATTTTATGAGTGGCGAATGGTTGAGTAAGATTTTGACAACGGACACATCTTGGCAAGTATTAGCGCAAGCCGCAGCATTGGCAGATCCTTTGCGAGCTAAGGTGTTTAATATTACTTCTGATCATGTGGCTGAAATTATGGAAAACAGAGGGGATTTACTGAAGTTAGTTTTCCCTGATTTTAGTCAATTTTGTCAAACTAGCCTAAAAACTGATCCTCAAGGAATGTTGCAGGTGTTGTGGGATGTATGGCTACCTGTGGGAATGAAAATTGCAGCACAGCGTCAAGAGTTAGGGAAACCTTTGGTTCAGGGAATTTTAGGCGCACAAGGCACGGGTAAAACCACAATGTCCGGGGTACTGAAGTTGATTCTCCAGCGCTTGGGATATAGGACTTTAAGCTTGTCTTTGGATGACTTGTACAAAACTTATAGCGATCGCTTGGCTTTAATGCAGCAAGATCCCCGTTTAGTTTGGCGAGGTCCGCCCGGAACCCACGATATTCACCTAGCCTTAAGTGTACTAGATCAGATTCACCAAAGCAAGAGTCCTGTGATAGTTCCTCGATTTGATAAATCTGCTCATGGGGGTGCAGGCGATCGCACTACTTCTGAGATTATCACAAATCCCATAGATATTGTTCTGTTTGAAGGTTGGTTTGTGGGTGTAAAACCAATTCCTCCCCAAGCATTATTAACTCCACCACCACCTATTCTTACAGATGCAGATAGACAATTTGCCTCTGATATGAATAATCAACTCAAAAGTTATTTACCACTCTGGGAAAAATTAGATAGTTTAATAGTTCTTTATCCCACAGATTACCGTTATTCATTAACATGGCGCAAGCAAGCAGAAAGACAAATGATTACTACTGGTAAATCAGGAATGTCTGAAGCACAAATAGAAGAATTTGTTCATTACTTTTGGCGTTCTTTACACCCAGAATTATTCATTAATCCTTTAATTCAATCATCCGCAGTTGATTTCGTAATTGAAATTAATGCTGATCATAGTTTTGGAAAAATCAGAAAACCTATCTGAGATTATTAAATTCATCTTCTGTAATTTCTAATTCTTTAAGAATTTCCTGGAATGGCCAACAGTCAATTAGTTTTTTGTTTATCATATTATTTCCTTATTAAATACTTGTGATTAAAAAGCAATTTTCCTGATTCGTAGGCGGGGAAAACCCGCCCCTACAGATAAATTACTTCCCTTTCTGTAGTGTTTCCACTAAATCATAAAAAGGTTGCCAATTATCGTCGTCAGTGATTCGTTCCCAAACAGACTCAATTACAGGTCTTAATAAAGCTGTTTTGGGATTAGATTCAGCCAGAGTTTTACCAATTTTATCCATTTGATCCAGATCAAAATGATTGAGAATTTTATGATAGAGGAAACACCAATTATCAAAAATTGCTGATGTTCCTAATGAGGGAATAATTTCTGAACCATTCATTACCAAAGCTGGATCATCTCGCCATTTACTAGAAAAGGTATCCGCTATATCAGCAAAGAACTGATGATAACCAACTTGACTATCATGTAAAAAGGTAATAGTTAACCGCAAAAATTCATCGGCTTCCTCTAATTGTAAATTTTTAAAACCCAATTTTCTCAACATTAAAGCTCGATATTCAGTTTGATAATATTCAGCAAACTTAGATAAAGCTGCATCCAAATCACCTTGATCAATTATTGCCTTTAAAGTTTCTTGAAAAAGTTCTAAATTCAACTTGCAAATCCCTGGTTGCTGACTGTAACAATAACGTTTATAATAATCGAAATATGCAGCCGTAAATTGGAGATCGTAAGTAGGAATAAACGCATAGGGTCCATAGTCAAAACTTTCCCCGGTAATTGACATATTATCAGTATTTAGAACTGCATGACAAAAACCCGCTGCCATCCATTGAGCTACTAATTCAGCGACGCGCCGCACTAATTCAGCATAAAATAAAGCATATTTATCATTTTCAGTCTGTAAATAGGGATAATAGTGTTCAATGACATGATCTAACAGTTTTTGAGTTAAATCATGTCTTTTAAAATAGTTTAATCGTTCAAACGTACCAAAACGAATATGAGATTTACTCATGCGAATCATTACAGAAGAACGAGTTGGCGAAGGTTCATCACCGCGCCACAAACCTAAACCCGTTTCAATCATACTCAAACAGCGAGAAGTGCGAACCCCTAAATAATGAAGTGCTTCAGCGGCGAGAACTTCCCGCACTCCCCCTTTAAGGGTTAACATTCCGTCACCACCACGGGAGTAGGGAGTTCTTCCCGAACCTTTTGTGCCAAAATCGTATAATTCCCCATCAATACCCCGCACTTGACCATAGAGAAAGCCTCTACCGTCACCTAATTGGGAGTTATATTGTCCAAATTGATAACCGTGATAACGTAGTGCTAACAGGGGTTCTCGTCCCTCAAATTTACCAAAAGCGTTAATAAAATCTTCGTCTTTAACTACTTGGGGATCAACTCCTAAGCGTGGTAGTAGTGCGTCATTGCGCCAACGTAAAATATGTTGGGGAAATTCCTCGGCGACAACTTGATCATAGTAGTCATCACCTAGAGATTCTAAGGCTGATTCATAATTGAGGGTAAGTAAAGGATTAGTGGTAGGGGTGTGATTGGGAGTTTCATCCAGAGCCATAAAAATTACGCTTAATGTGATATTTCTTTAATAATAGACAAAAAACCTTACCATATTTCTATTTAATAACTTGATGGGTTCTTCTCACGCAGAGGCGCAGAGGCGCAAAGTGAAAGAGTTTTAGACATTGGGTTTATTTGTAACAAAGTGTCAAATTGGCAAACATGATTTTGTTGCTTTTGGTGATTTTTGCGGTAAACTCTACAGATGTTGCGCTTTTTGGGCTGGGGTGATGGTTAAAACTAGCAATTTACTGTACTCAAAGACGAAGCAAGACACCGCTGAGAAATGACTAGATAAAAACCCATTATTACAGTATTTTTCTGAGGAACAGCAACGAGAAGCTTATGATAATTATTTATATTCGCCCAATACTTTCAAAACACCCTCTAAGGATTACAATATTCACATAAACTAGGATCAGCAAATTCTTGATTGTTAGGAAATAATTGTTGTTGGCTAAAATTGCATTTTTGACATTGAAAAATTACTGCTTTAATTAATGAAGTTGGCTGATGACAAAGTTCACAAGGCAGTCCAGGTATTTTTTGATTGATCCTAAAACCAGGCGTATTACATTGGGGACATAAACTATTAATTTTATTAATTAGGTCTTGGGTAGCGAGAGCAATATTTTCCATTCTGGTAGGATTATACATTGCTCTCATATCTGTTTCTATATTAAATTTACCGTTTGTGTTTTTTATGGCAATTTCTACTGATTTGATCAGGTTTTCTGGGCTGATAATACCTTTAATAAATTCTGTTCTTCCTCTGGATATATCATCAAATGAAATTACTAAACCATGTTCGGGAAAACCTACTTTCTTTCCAAATTCTTCAGCTTCTTTTAAACTAGATATAATCTGATGATTAAAATTAGTTTCTATAGAAAATACTTCACCAATAATTTCTAAATCATTTTCTTGATCTAGAAAAATAATTATTTCTCGATTAGCATAAATATAGGGAATTAGGGGATGAGGTGCAAAACTTCCTTCACTAGCGATGGCTATTTTTTCATCATACACCTCTAAGGCTTTTTTAGCTTTTAATCTAGCAGTAACAACCTGTGTATCTGGACGTTTAATTTCTCTCGTAAAAGTCCCAAAAATATCAGTATTTAAGCCTTGAGGAACTATCAAATTAATTCCTAAATGTTCTTTCAATAAAGGAGAAATTACTTTTTCTTTATTGTGCATTGTCGCCAAAATAGCCACGCGATCATTATATATTGACATAATTTATCTCTCCATAATTATCTTCAGATTCCCAAGTTTTCCAATAATTCGGGTATCTGAGTTATTATAAATTTGGTCGCCAATGGGGATTTGTTAAACTGGTGAAAATATGATCTTCCCATTTACCATTAATCATTAAATAATCCCTAGCATATCCTTCAACTACAAAACCGACCCTTTTAAGAACATTCCCACTCCGGCGATTATGTGGCATATAATTAGCCATAATGCGGTGCAGATTTAATTCTTGAAAAACATACTTAGTGGAAATAGACAAGGCTTCTGTCATGTAACCATAACCTTGTGCTGATTCTGCTAAACTGTATCCTAATTGACAAAATTGAGCAGCACTATAGACAAAACTGCTAAAATTAGCTGTTCCCATAACTTTTCTAGGCTGATGTTTCAGATAAATAAATAGTTTTAATGAATAGTTGTTCACAAATTCCCAGAAACTGGTTTCTACTTGATACTCCCAATAATCGTCAGTGAAAAAGTTTTCATCCCATTTAGGATAAAATGGCGTAAGATATTCCTTGTTTTCCGTAAAATATTTGAGTATGTAAGGAATATCCTCTATCACTGCCATTCTTAATATTAGGCGATCGCTTGTCAGAATTGGTGGCTCTGATGTCATATAATCAAATTTAAATATTTTAGTTTTAAAAGTTTATGGCGATTAGAAATCGCTACTACACAACTAAAGTCCGCCTTCGCGGACTAATAAAAAAGTTAACTTCTTATAACCCACGAAGGTGGGTTTCGTCTGTGTAGCCGCGATTTCTAATCGCCTGGGCTAGTTACAAAAAGGATCATAACAGTGGAAATACGTTACAATTGGCAACCAACAGAGATATTGACAATATATAATACACCATTTCTAGAGCTAATTTATCAAGCTGCTACTGTGCATCGTCAATATCACAAACCTGAACAAATACAAGTTTGTAAGCTTATCTCTATTAAAACCGGTGCGTGTCCAGAAGATTGCGGTTATTGCGCTCAATCTTCCCGCTACAAAACCGAGGTAAAACCCGAAGCACTGTTAGAAAAAGAAACAGTCATCAATATTGCCAAAACAGCCAAAGAAAGCGGTGTAAGTCGGGTTTGTATGGGTGCTGCTTGGCGAGAAGTCCGGGATAATTCCCAATTTGAGGAAGTTCTGGATATGGTCAAGGATGTAACTGGCATGGGTTTAGAGGTATGCTGTACCTTGGGAATGTTGACAGAAAACCAAGCCAAGCGGTTAGAGGATGCGGGATTATATGCTTATAACCATAATCTTGATACCTCAGAGGAATATTACAGCACTGTAATTACAACTCGAACTTATGGCGATCGCCTGAATACGATTGCCAATGTTCGCCAAACCAATGTTACCGTATGTTCGGGCGGTATTCTCGGTTTAGGGGAAAATATTAGCGATAGAGTCGGAATGTTACATACTCTCTCAAATTTACAGCCTCACCCCGAATCCGTACCCATCAATATTCTTTCCCAAGTTCCCGGTACACCTTTAGAAAATCAACCAGATGTCCCCATTTGGGATGTAGTGCGGATGATTGCCACTGCTAGAATTATTATGCCTAAATCTGACGTGCGGTTAAGTGCAGGTAGGGCGAGACTTTCCCAAGTAGAACAAGCTTTATGCTTCATGGCTGGTGCAAATTCCATCTTCTCCAGCGATGATAATAAAATGTTGACGGTGACAACTCCCTGTCCTGATTATGACGCAGATAAAGAAATGTTGAATTTGCTTGGTTTGGAAATGCGTCCCCCATTCCAAAAGCAGGAAAAAACACCAACTCCAGCGATGATATAACAATTGAAAATTACCTCTCCCTGACTGGGAGAGGACTCGAATATGCTAGAATTTAGGGTGAACTTTAAGCAGGTGATGAAGATGACACAATCCACACCCCAAAGAGTTGTCCGTCGTGGTCGAGTATTTCCCGAAATTCAGTGGACTGATGAACAAAAAGCTCAAGATAGAGCTAGAAGACAGGCATTTTCTGATCGTTGTTGGGTAATTTTTGAGCGTTTAAAACCAGAAATATTAGATAAATATTATGGTTGGTATATTGCTATTGAACCTGATAGCGGTGATTATTTTATTGATCAAGATAAGGAAGTAGCCAGTAAAATGGCCAGAGAAAAGTATCCTCATGTCATTCATCATATTTATGGCATTAATGAAACGGGAGTTAGTGGCAGAATATGATTGAGGGAAGATTTGGAGAGAAAGGTCATTTTTAAAGTTGAGTTACTTATTACTTAATTCAATCTAAATTGTTTTCAAATCCTATATATTATATGAATAATCTACAAACCTACATTCAAGAAGTTACACAAGTTTATCAACAACAAAATGCCACAGAACATACATATCGCCCAGCATTAAAAAAATTAATGGAATCTTTAGATTCTCAAATTCAAGCTATTAATGAACCAAAAAGAATAGCTTGCGGTGCGCCAGATTTTGTAGTGAAAAATGGTATTTTAGAAATTGGACATATTGAAGCTAAAGATATAGGTGTTTCTCTCAAGAAAGTAGAAAAAACTGCCCAAATGGGGCGTTATTTTCAGGCTTTAGGTAATTTGATTTTAACTGATTATTTAGAATTTCGCTGGTATATTCAAGGAGAATTAAAATTATCTGCTTCTTTAGGAACTATTGATAAAAACAAAAAAATCAAAGTTGATAAACAAGGAATACAGGAAGTTGATCAACTTTTACGGCAATTTTTATTAGCTAAAGTTCCCCAAGTGACCACACCGAAGGATTTAGCTAAACGTATGGCTAGTTTAGCCCAATTAATGAGAGATGCTATCAAAACGGCGTTAAATGATGTGGATAATGGGGGAATGTTACGTCAGCAGCTAGAGTCATTTCAACGAGTATTAATTAAAGATTTGACGGTGGAACAGTTTGCAGATATGTACGCCCAAACTATTTGTTATGGGTTATTTGCAGCGCGGTGTAACACTGATAATGTTAATACTTTTTCGCGGGAAACAGCAGCTTTTAAATTACCGAAAACTAACCCTTTTTTAAGGAGTATTTTTGGACAAATAGCCGGACCAGATTTAGATGATAGAATTAGTTGGGCTGTGGATAATTTAGCGAATATTCTGCAACAAACGGAAATGGCAGAAATTCTCAAAGATTTTGGTAAACGTACCCGTAGGGAAGACCCTGTTGTGCATTTTTATGAGACATTTTTGGCAGAATATGATCCAAAAATGCGAGAATCAAGAGGGGTTTATTATACTCCTGAACCTGTGGTTAATTATATTGTTAAAAGTGTAGATTATATTCTCAAACATAAGTTTAATATTAGTAAAGGTTTAGCAGATTCTAAAAAAATTAAAATTCCTAATCCTAAAGGGGAGGGAATTATAGAAACCCATCAAGTTTTGATTTTAGATCCTGCGGTGGGTACGGGAACTTTTATGCACAGTGTGATTGATTTTATTTATGATAAGTTTAAATCTCAAAAAGGAATGTGGTCAAGTTATGTTAGTCAACATTTATTACCCCGATTATTTGGGTTTGAATTGTTGATGGCACCCTATACTGTAGCACACATGAAATTAGGTTTACAGTTGCAAGAATTGGGTTATGATTTTAGTTCTAAGGAACGGTTAAGGATTTATTTAACTAATACATTACAAGAGGCTTTTCAAATTCCTGCTGCTGATGGTTTTATGAACAGAATTAGAGATGAAGCAGAAGCAGCAAAGGATATAAAACAAGATGTTCCTGTGATGGTAATTTTAGGAAATCCTCCCTATTCAGCAGTTTCAGCAAATACAGATCCTTGGATTGTCGGATTAGTCAGGGATTATTATCAACTTGATGGTAAAGCACTCAAAGAATATAATTCGCAAAGTTTATTAGATGATTATGTAAAATTTATCCGTTTTGCTCAACATCGAGTTTCCGAAACGGGTTATGGTATTGTGGCTTTAATTACGAATCATGGTTATTTAGATAATCCCACTTTTCGGGGAATGCGTCAAAATTTGATGGAAACTTTTGATGAGATTTATGTTTTAGATTTACATGGTAATAGTAAGAAAAAAGAAGTTTGTCCTGACGGTTCACAAGATAAAAATGTTTTTGACATTCAGCAAGGTGTAGCAATCAGTATTTTTATTAAATATGAAAATAGTCAGCAAAAATTAGCAACGGTTTATCATGCTGATTTATGGGGTATGAGAGAGGTTTATGATAATAAAGAATTAGTTGGTGGTAAGTATCATTGGTTAGCAGAAAATGATATTAGTTTAACAAAATGGAAACAATTAGAACCAAATACACCATTTTATTTATTCAAGTTTCAAAATACAAAGTTTTTGCCAGAATATGATCAATGCTGGAAAATAACAGAAGTTTTACCTATCAATCTAACTGGAGTGAAAACAAATAGAGATAAATTATTAGTTGATATTGATAATTCAAGTTTAATAAAAAGAATAGAAGATTTAGCTCAATATAAATACTCAGATGAAGAAATCAATCAAAAATATCAATTGAGTAATGATGATTATTGGAATACAAATCGAGAGAGATCGAAAATTAGATCAGTTAACTGGTCAGATAATATTATTCCCTACCTTTACAGAGCTTTTGATAAAAGATGGCTTTTATATCAAATAAATCTCATTCAAATCAAACGTGGTGGTGCAGGATATAGTGTAATGCGCCACATGATTAATCATGAAAATTTGGGGTTAGGCGTAGGTCGTCAGGGAATTGCTGTAAATGACCCATTATGGTCTTTAATTATTGCATTTGAAAATGTAATTGATACTAATATATTTAGAAGAGGTGGTATTAATATTTTTCCTCTCTATATCTATCCTGAAACTCAAGCAGAAAGAGATATGGGGATGAATCGCCGCCCCAATTTATCCCCAGAATTTATTACAGAGTTTTACCAAAAACTAGATTTAGAATTTATTGTAGATGGAAAAGGAGATAAAACTAAAACCTTTGGACCAGAGGATATTTTTAATTACATTTATGCTGTTTTTCATTCTCCTAACTACCGTCAACGCTACGCCGAATTTTTAAAGATTGATTTTCCGCGTGTTCCTTTAACTTCCAATACTGCGCTTTTTTGGGAATTAGTAATCAAAGGTGATAAATTAGTCAAATATCATTTAATGAAAGAAACAGGAACAGAAATTTCTACCTATCCTATTCCTGGTTCTGATATTGTGGAACAAGTGAAATATAATGAAAATCATCAACAAATATGGATTAATTCTGAACAGTATTTTGATCAAGTTCCGCAACAAATTTGGAATTTTTATATAGGTGGTTATCAAGTTTGTCAAAAATGGCTAAAAGATAGAAAAGGACGAGAACTGAATTTTGATGATATTAGCCATTATCAAAATATTATTTCCATCATATCGGAAACTATTCAGATTATGGAAGATATTGATCAAATTATTGAAAAATATGGCAGTTTTCCGTTAGAATAATAGTTAACAACAAGATATGAAGACAGTCACAATATTTGATATTTTAGACATTACTACAAAATCTCCCCAGCGTGTTATTTGAACTGCTATAACAGCCCCCTACACTAGCTTTGGTTCTGTTCAACCGCTTGTAACTCAAACTTCTATAAAATCTTTACCAATACCTATTTTTGATTTTCAATTTCAACAGCATATTAATTCAAAATTGCTCGAAAGTTTTGATTTAAAGCAAAAATCCAAACAACTTCTAGAAATTGCTAAAATAGGAGTAGAAAAAGCGATAGAAACCGATGAAGCAACAGCTACAGATTGGATAAATCAGCAATTGGCAATATTAGGAATTGATATCAAAAGCATCATTAGTTAATTTCCTGTTGTATATAGCGGTATGCACTTGCATGAGATACATCATAGCCCCCTCATCGCTTGCGGGGAGGGGGTTGGGGGTGGGGTTCTTGTATCTCACTCAATCGAGAACCGCTATAATATTTATATATATTTTCCCTGATCAATCTAACAGCTTACTATCACGGCAAATTTTGTCATAATATAAAGATAGGATTCCCATGACTAATTACGCTTTATCAACATTATGAGGAATAAATAATTATGTCTCAATCCGATTTAATCAATAAACCAGAATTAAGTAACACTACCAAAGAAAATCATCTCATAGAAATTTTACGAGAAATTCAAGCAACACCTAAAGAATATTGGCCAAATCTCTTACAAATAATGCGAGTATTTCGAGAAAGTGTTACTTTTAAACCTGAGATTTTTAACCATTCTCAGCTAGAAATAGATGCACAACAACAAATTTTAAATCAACAGCATCAATTACTCAAAGAATTAACCAAAGAGTGGTTAGAAGAAGGAGAACAAGAAGAACAAACGGAAACTTGGGAATATTTGCGGCAAAAACAAGAAATTGATGATAATCCTTTTTAAGATTAAGCTGAATTTATATGAATAAATTGATTTTCCTCTACAGATTGGATAAATCAATAATTTGCAATATTAGGAATTGATATCAACAATGGAGGAGAAAATAAAAATTAATGCTGATGTCATTTATAATAGAATAATAGCCGAGTAGTAGAGGTGAAACTATGACCATTGAACAAGCGGTTTTAGAAAACCTGCGAGAGTTACCAACCGATAAACAACAGGAAGTTTTAGATTTCATTCAATTTCTCAAACATAAATTACCACCAAAAAAACCAACTTTTAATTCTGACGGTGAAAATTTCTGGGAAATGACCTTACGATTTCGGGAACGGATGGAAAGAGAAGGTATAGAATTTACAGATGATGATTTTGCCAATCTTAGAGATCGTAGTCCAGGACGAGAGGTAGAACTGTGACTTTTAGTTTCCTTTTAGACACTAATATTATTTCGGAAATTAACAAAAAAGTTCCCAATAAATTAGTTGTTGATAAAATGAATCAGTACCAAGGTGAAGTAGTTACAGCTTCGGTAGTTATTCATGAATTATTATTTGGCTGTTTACGTTTACCTCCTGAATCTGGAAGAAGACGTTTTTTAGAAGATTATATTGAAGAAATACCTGTTAAAATGCCAGTTCTTGATTATGATATCAATGCTGCAAAATGGCACGCACAGGAAAGAGCTAGATTATCGAAAATTGGTAAAACACCTGCTTTTATTGATGGACAAATTGCCAGTATTGCCTTCTGCAATGACTTGATTTTAGTAACAAATAATGTGGCAGATTTTCAGGATTTTGAGGATCTGATAATTGAGAATTGGTTTATTAAATGAGGGACTAACTGTAGAACAAATTGCTTGGATACTTGAGTTAGAGATCGAAGTGGTGAAAACTTGCAATCAAACAGCAAAGTAATAAATAGACATTTGATAATCTGATTGAAACCGATACCTAAACCCACATAAAGTGGGTTTAATTAGCGTCTAATTCTAGGATTAGAGGATCTTAGCTCCGCGTAGACCGAATAACAAGCCTACAGCTACGCCCATAAACACGCCTAAAAAGACAATATATTCAACTACAGCCATTTGTTTTGCTCCAGATTAGTTACTTATTTCTATTCAATCATCAATAATTATTAAAGGGAACAGGGAATAGAAAAGAGGTTGTCAACTTGGGGTAAAATACCCAGACGAGTGATTATATTAGGGTTAGGGAATGAGTTCTGTAATTAAAGTAGATATACCAGAAAAATCTTATGATATTACCATTGCACCTGGGAGTTTAGATCAACTAGGTGAACAAATGGCGAGTTTGAAACTAGGTAAGAAAGTATTGCTAGTTTCCAACCCGATGATATTTAAATATTATGGCGAAAGAGCGATCGCCTCTTTAGAAAAAGCCGGTTTTCAAGTCGTCAGCTACAACCTACCCCCTGGTGAACGCTACAAAACCCTCAACTCCATTCACAAACTCTACGACATTGCCCTCGAAAATCGCCTAGAACGCTCCTCCACAATGGTGGCATTAGGAGGAGGTGTAATCGGTGATATGACAGGCTTTGCCGCCGCCACATGGCTCAGAGGCATCAATGTCGTGCAAGTCCCCACCAGTCTCCTCGCAATGGTAGACTCAGCTATTGGTGGAAAAACTGGCGTAAATCATCCCCACGGCAAAAACTTGATTGGTGCATTCCATCAACCCAGTTTAGTTTTAATTGACCCAGAAGTCTTAAAAACCTTACCCGCTAGGGAATTTCGAGCAGGAATGGCAGAGGTGATCAAATACGGTATCATTTGGGACACCGAACTGTTTACTCAACTAACAGCAAGTAAACACCTTGACCAACTCCGCTATGTGAAATCCGACCTGATAAACAGCATATTAACTCATTCCTGTCAAGCAAAGGCAGATGTTGTCGGCAAAGATGAAAAAGAATCTGGAATCAGAGCAATTTTAAATTATGGTCATACTATCGGTCATGCAGTAGAAAGCCTCACCGAATACCGTTTATTCAAACATGGTGAAGCTGTCGGTATTGGTATGGTAGCAGCCGGAGACATTGCTGTAAAATTAGGACTTTGGACACAAGCAGACACAGAACGTCAAAACGCCTTAATCAAAAAAGCAGGTTTACCCACCCAGATACCCGCAGATTTAGATATTGAAGCTCTTATTGATGCTTTGCAATTAGACAAAAAAGTTAAATCTGGCAAAGTCCGCTTTGTCCTACCAACCCAAATTGGTACAGTCAAAGTTACCGACGAAGTACCAACAGAAATAATCAGAGAAGTATTAAAGGTGGGGTCTCAGCAATTCTCATCTTGAAACGAGTTTGCGCCATTTCAGCGATCGCCGGATTTGTTAAGAATTGTAAACCCCTATGAATGTAAGGGTTTAAATGTCATGAAACCTTAAAATGAGAATTGCTACGGGGTCTCCCCGCCCTTTTTAACTAACACCAGATCGTGCTAAACTGGCAAAGGTGCTGAACCATTCAATTGCCGAGCAGCATTGATGCAAACTGGACAATCACAGCCAAATAGCTTGATAGCAAGATCACTTTCAGCATCGGAAAATTCTAGTTCTTTAGAATTATTTGTATCCGCTTGTGCCACTTGCATAGGTTCTTTAGCAACGCTCAAAGGAGTATTACTCACCTGTATACATACCTTTTTCGGAGTTGCTGAATGGGGAGACATGACACAAGATTCATGAGTACCAGCAGTGTCACCTGTTTGACTAGCATGAGCAGGTCTAGCCATCATCACCATAGATAACATAGATGAGAACAAAACTGGGCTAGAAATCAAAGTTAAAATAAATCTTTTGTTCATGTACTGTTAAAAACCTTGTTATTAGGGAAATAAACCAACTTATCTTTTCCGACAACTTGGTTGTTAATCAGTCTATCTTATCTAAGAAGAGGAAACAGGGAACGGGTGACAGGTAACAAGGAACAGGGAATAGGTAGCTTTTTACTAATTACCCGTAATCACTAATATCACGTAAGTTTTCGGCTTTGCGTTTAAAATTAATTACATAAAATTAGAGTAAATACTCATTAAGATATAATCCAGATTATGTTCTGATTTGAGGTTTAGGCTTGTGCTAGGAATAAAAAGCATTAATATACATAATTTATCTATTTGGGTAGAACAAGCCAAAACCCAAGCAGCAGAAGGTAAAGTTATTGAACGCATTCCCAAATTAGCTACGGTTAATCCTAACTCATTCGCTGTTTATATAAGTTGTGAATCAGGAGAAAATTATAGTTTAGGAGATACCGATTGTGTATTTCCATTCATGAGTGTCATTAAACCATTTTCTCTACTATACCTACTGGAATATTACGGAGAAAAACGGGTTTTGCAATGGGTTGGGGTTAAACCCTCGGATGCGCCTTTTAATTCTTTATTGCAACTAAAAGAAGATTATGGATATCCTCGCAATCCCATGATTAATAGTGGTGCTATTACCCTCGCTGATAAGCTACCAGGAAAAAATGGAAACGAATGTACACAATTGTTTTGTAATTGGTTAAATAAATTAGCAGGTACTCAAATATATATAGACACAGATATTCTAGCTTCAGTTCGTGCTAGTCACTCTCAAATAAATATAGATATTGCCAACTATCTCTACGAATCTGGAAATTTAAATAATATTGAATTATCTCTAGACGTTTATGAACAAATATGCTGTATATCTGGACGGGTAGAAGATTTAGCTAAACTGGGAAGAATGTTAGCCTGTAAAAGCGAAATTATAAATAACAAACACCGTCAAATCGTGAATACGGTAATGTTAAATTGCGGTTTATATGAAGCTTCCGCAGAATATGCTGTAAAAATTGGCTTACCGATAAAATCGGGTATTGGTGGTGGACTTGTTGCCATCATACCAAATCAGGGAGCGATGCCTTCGGCGAGCGCTGCTATTGCCAGCTACAGTCCTGCTTTAGATATTGTAGGTAATCCTATAGCTGGTTTAGCACTAATGGAAACTTTATCTCAAAATTTGCAACTGAGTATTTTTTGTTAATTACTCCTGAATTTGAGATTGCTTAGGTGAACCTATATCTGGTTTATCCAGATTCAATTCTTTTGTTTCTGTGACTTTTGTTTCTGGAGTTGGTATAACTTCAGGAAGTTTAACTTCAGGAATTGGTTGTTTTTCGACTTTAGTTTCTGGAGTTGGTGTAACATCAGGAAGTTTAACTTCAGGAATTGGTTGTTTTTCGACTTTAGTTTCTGGAGTTGGTGTAACATCAGGAAGTTTAACTTCAGGAATTGGTTGTTTTTCGACTTTGGTTTCTGGAGTTGGTGTAGCGGTAGATTCAGCGCCTGGAATCTTAGCTGTATAAGTTGCGTCTACAATACCCCGAACTTCATCTGCTGTCAATTCCCCTCTGACAATTTTAGAAAGAGTATCTTGACCATTGGGTTGGTAATTAATTAGTCTGATAGTAGTATTAAAGGCATTTTTCACAGGTTGTCCTTCATTATCAAGGAATTCCAGTTTTACCCAGGTTTTACCAGGTTTAAAGCCTTTAAGATAAATAGGTTGCCAACGATCAAGAATAAAGCTTTCAGCATTAACTGTACTGCGAATGCGCCAATTACTCATCGTATCGTCAGGATTAGTTTCAGCAATACTGTGTAATGGTGCATTAGTTAGGTAGAAGTCCAGCATAATTGGTTCTGCGCCATAACCACCATTGGGACGACTGTAAGTAAGTAGGGGTAATTTAGAATCTGGGTTGTTTTCCTCAGTTTTCGTCAAAACGTGAAATGTAGTTTGAGCATAAGCACCTTCATTTTTAAAACTTTCATGCCATGGACGAGAAGCAAAAACGCGAAGAGTATGTGTACCTGGAGATAAATCTGACAATACCACCGGCTGATTTAAGTCATAAACAGCTATATAAGGTTGATTGTCCAAAATTAGGTGCAAATGGGGTCCAAGTTGCCATTGAGGGTCTTTAAATATCGGTAAGTCCTTAACCTGCAAACGGACTTTAACTATATTGTCTGGAAGAATTTCATCTACCTGGGGACTGAGGATGCTGACTTGGGGTTGATAACCCTCTAGGCTAGGACGCAATGCTTGAATAACATCAGGTGGTGCAGTTTCTGAAAAAGTCCCAGAAATTTCTGAGGCTGGGAGCGTTTTCATGAAAGGATTGGTGGATACTTCCTGGCTATTTGCTGCTTCAACACAACTACTTAAGTTTAAAACTAGCACTAATGTAACAAGCCACTTAATAATTGGGAATCTCTTGGAAAAAAGTTGATCAAAAAATTTTCTGCACCCAGTGTTCATGTTTTTATTCCGTAATAGTTTTTAACAATTAACGCCATTATTGTGACGCAAATTATGACTCATGGACTATGGATAAGAGCATAAATCTACTACCAAAGTTATAAATTTACCTACTTTTATCTGATTAAAATGTCGAATAAGTGATTTTTTTGACTTATTCTCAGAAAATAAATTTGGTTTCAGACCGCTGATTTTAGATAAAAGTAGCCAAATAGCAGTAGTTTGAGCGGCTTTGCGTATGAATCATAAGTTTTCCAAATTGTTGTTCTTTGTAAATTAAATGAAGAGTCTATTGACTTTTGGACAATGTATAGGAACTTATAAAGCCGATTAGACAATAAATTTGGCTATTTTTAATTATTGTTAACAGGTCTATAACAATGTGCAAGTTCAGACTCTATAATTCAACAGAAACAACTTTTCTTTTCCACACGGCAACCCCATCGCTAATCCAGAGCAATCTGAAAACGGCGACTGTGTTATTCTAGGTGGTATTCATGATTCCCCATTCCTTATAGAGAGGAGGTCGAATGACGATTAGTCCTCCGGAGCGAGAGGAAAAAAAAGCAAGAGTGATCGTTGACAATGACCCGGTTCCTACCTCATTTGAAAAATGGGCAAAGCCAGGACATTTCGACAGATCCTTAACCAGAGGTCCAAAAACCACAACCTGGATTTGGAACCTCCATGCCCTCGCCCATGATTTTGATACACATACAAGTGATTTAGAAGACATTTCCCGCAAGATATTCGCCGCTCACTTCGGCCATTTGGCTGTAGTAGCAATCTGGTTGAGCGGAATGTTGTTCCACGGCGCTAAGTTCTCTAACTACGAAGCTTGGCTGGCTGATCCATTAGGCATTAAGCCCAGCGCCCAAACAGTTTGGTCTATTGTTGGTCAAGACATTTTGAACGGTGATATGGGCGGCGGTTTCCGCGGCATTCAAATCACCTCTGGCTTGTTCCAAGTATGGCGTGGCTGGGGTATCACTAGCTCCTTCCAGCTATATGTAACTGCAATTGGCGGCTTGGTATTAGCAGGCTTGTTCTTATTTGCTGGCTGGTTCCATTACCACAAACGCGCTCCTAAACTGGAATGGTTCCAGAATGTGGAGTCAATGCTGAATCATCACTTATCAGTGTTGCTAGGCTGTGGTTCTTTAGGATGGGCTGGTCACTTAATCCACGTTTCTGCACCAATCAACAAATTGTTAGATGCAGGTGTAGCAGCTAAGGACATCCCTCTGCCTCATGAGTTGCTGTTTGATACAGCAAAAATGGCAGAACTTTACCCTGGTTTCGCTAGTGGTTTAACACCTTTCTTCACCTTAAACTGGGGGGCTTACGCTGATATCCTCACATTTAAGGGTGGTTTAAACCCAGTTACAGGCGGCTTGTGGATGACTGATATTTCTCATCACCACCTAGCGATCGCTGTACTGTTCATCATTGCTGGTCATATGTACCGTACCAACTGGGGTATCGGTCATAGCATTAAAGATATTCTAGAAGCGCATAAAGGTCCTTTCACTGGCGAAGGTCACAAAGGTCTTTACGAAAACCTCACCACTTCTTGGCACGCTCAATTAGCTACTAACCTAGCTTTCTTGGGTTCCTTGACAATCATCATCGCGCATCATATGTACGCGATGCCTCCCTACCCTTACTTGGCAACTGACTACGCAACACAATTGTGTATCTTCACTCACCATATTTGGATAGGTGGTTTCTTGATTGTTGGTGGTGCTGCTCACGCAGCCATCTTCATGGTGCGCGATTACGATCCCGTTGTTAACCAAAACAACGTTCTAGATCGCGTGATTCGTCACCGTGACGCTATCATTTCTCACCTCAACTGGGTTTGTATTTTCTTAGGCTTCCACAGCTTTGGTTTGTACATCCACAATGACACCATGCGTGCCTTGGGTCGTCCCCAAGATATGTTCTCCGACAGTGCAATTCAACTACAACCAGTATTTGCACAATGGGTGCAAAACCTGCACACATTAGCTCCTGGTAATACAGCACCTAACGCTCTTCAAGTAGTTAGTCATGCTTTTGGTGGTGGAATTGTTGCTATCGGCGATAAGATCGCTATGATGCCCATTACATTGGGTACAGCGGACTTTATGGTTCACCACATCCACGCTTTCACCATTCACGTTACTGTTCTCATCTTGCTCAAAGGTGTACTGTATGCCCGTAGTTCTCGTCTGATTCCAGACAAGGCTAACTTAGGCTTCCGATTCCCTTGCGATGGTCCAGGTCGTGGCGGTACTTGCCAAGTTTCCGGTTGGGATCACATCTTCCTCGGACTCTTCTGGATGTATAACTCCTTATCAATTGTAATTTTCCACTTTAGCTGGAAGATGCAGTCTGATGTATGGGGAACAGTAGATGCAGATGGCACAGTAAATCATATTACTGGCGGCAACTTTGCTGAAAGTGCTATCACCATCAACGGTTGGTTACGTGACTTCTTGTGGGCGCAAGCTACACAGGTAATCAACTCCTACGGAACTGAATTGTCCGCTTACGGACTCATGTTCTTAGGCGCTCACTTTGTTTGGGCGTTCAGCTTAATGTTCCTGTTCAGTGGTCGTGGCTACTGGCAAGAATTAATTGAGTCCATTGTTTGGGCGCACAATAAACTGAAAGTAGCCCCAACAATTCAGCCTCGCGCACTGAGCATTACTCAAGGTCGGGCTGTAGGTGTGGCTCACTACCTATTAGGAGGAATTGCTACCACTTGGGCATTCTTCCACGCACACATCCTTTCAGTAGGATAAGAATCAGTGGAATTTTGGTGAGGCAGCGCGGTCTTGGGGGTTTCCCCCATGAGCGACTGCCGAACCCGTAGGGATTTTGGATTTGAGATTTAATCCAAAATCCAGAATCTAAAATCTAAAATTTTGCTGACAAATAATGGCTAAAGGTCAGAGGACAGATCACACCTATGGCAACAAAATTTCCAAAATTTAGCCAGGATCTCGCACAGGACCCGACTACTCGTCGGATTTGGTATGCGATCGCTACAGGCAACGACTTTGAAAGCCACGATGGCATGACGGAAGAGAATCTTTACCAAAAGATTTTCGCTACGCACTTCGGTCACTTGGCAATCATCTTCCTGTGGGCATCCAGCCTCCTGTTCCACGTGGCCTGGCAAGGTAACTTTGAACAGTGGATTAAAGATCCCCTTCACGTCCGTCCCATTGCCCATGCAATTTGGGACCCTCACTTCGGTGAAGCCGCAGTTGAAGCTTTCACTCAAGCCGGTGCAAGCAACCCTGTAAACATTGCTTACTCTGGTGTTTATCACTGGTGGTACACCATCGGGATGCGGACAAACAGCGAACTATATACTGGTTCTGTTGGTTTGCTCTTGTTGGCAGCATTGTTCCTGTTTGCTGGTTGGTTACATTTACAACCCAAGTTCCGTCCTAGCCTCTCTTGGTTCAAGAGTGCTGAACCCCGTCTGAACCACCACTTGGCTGGTTTGTTCGGTGTTAGTTCTCTAGCTTGGGCAGGTCATTTGGTTCACGTTGCTATTCCTGAATCTCGTGGTATCCACGTAGGTTGGGATAACTTCTTGACTGTAGCTCCCCATCCAGAAGGTTTAACTCCTTTCTTCACAGGTAACTGGGGCGTTTACGCTCAAAACCCTGACACCGCTGGCCAGTTATTTGGTACTTCCACGGGCGCTGGGACTGCGATTCTTACCTTCTTGGGCGGTTTCCACCCCCAAACAGAATCCTTGTGGTTGACTGATATGGCTCACCACCACTTGGCGATCGCAGTTTTGTTCATCATCGCCGGTCATATGTACCGGACTAACTTCGGAATTGGTCACAGCATCAAAGAAATGCTGAACTCCAAATCCGGTTTAATTCCCGGTAGCAAGAGCGAAGGTCAGTTCAACCTGCCCCACCAAGGCCTTTACGACACCATCAACAACTCCCTGCACTTCCAGTTGTCATTAGCTTTGGCATCTTTGGGAACTATCTGTTCCTTGGTAGCGCAGCATATGTACGCGCTGCCTCCTTATGCGTTCATCGCTAAGGACTACACTACACAGGCAGCGCTGTACACCCACCACCAGTACATTGCTGGTTTCTTGATGGTTGGTGCTTTTGCTCACGCAGCAATTTTCTGGGTTCGTGACTACGACCCCGAACAAAACAAAGGTAATGTCCTTGACCGGATGTTACAACACAAAGAAGCGATTATTTCCCACCTTAGCTGGGTATCTCTCTTCTTAGGTTTCCACACATTAGGTTTATATGTTCACAACGACGTAGTTGTTGCGTTCGGTACTCCTGAAAAACAAATCTTGATTGAGCCAGTATTTGCTCAATTCATCCAAGCTGCTCAAGGTAAAGCTCTGTATGGCTTGAATGTACTGTTGTCTAACCCCGACAGTATTGCTTACACCGCTTACCCCAATGCTGGTAACGTTTGGTTATCTGGCTGGTTAGATGCCATCAACTCTGGAACAAATTCCTTGTTCCTAACAATTGGACCTGGCGATTTCTTGGTTCACCACGCTTTCGCTTTGGCTATCCACACCACCACCTTGGTACTCGTTAAGGGTGCTTTAGATGCTCGTGGTTCTAAACTGATGCCCGATAAAAAGGACTTCGGTTATGCGTTCCCTTGCGACGGTCCAGGCCGTGGCGGTACTTGCGATATCTCCGCATGGGACTCTTTCTACCTGTCTATGTTCTGGATGTTGAACACCATTGGTTGGGTAACCTTCTACTGGCACTGGAAACATCTAGGTATTTGGCAAGGTAACGTTGCTCAGTTCAACGAAAACTCTACCTACCTGATGGGCTGGTTCCGTGACTACCTCTGGGCTAACTCTGCTCAGTTGATTAACGGTTACAACCCCTACGGCATGAATAACTTGTCTGTTTGGGCTTGGATGTTCCTCTTTGGACACCTAATCTGGGCAACTGGTTTCATGTTCCTCATCTCTTGGAGAGGTTACTGGCAAGAGTTAATTGAAACCTTGGTTTGGGCGCACGAACGTACTCCTTTAGCTAACTTGGTTCGCTGGAAGGACAAGCCCGTTGCTCTATCCATTGTTCAAGCTCGTGTGGTTGGTTTAGCTCACTTCACTGTTGGCTACATCGTCACCTACGCAGCGTTCCTCATTGCCTCTACTGCTGGTAAGTTTGGTTGATCCTAACTACTGGTTTTAGGTAATTAAAAATCCCCTGCCGTGAGGTGGGGGATTTTTTTAATGGGCGGGCAGGATGCCCACCCCACAAGATTTTTTTGAAATTTAGATTTGTACATTAATTTGTACATTAAATATTAACT
Source organism: Dolichospermum compactum NIES-806 (assembly GCF_002368115.1). Taxonomy (NCBI): domain Bacteria; kingdom Bacillati; phylum Cyanobacteriota; class Cyanophyceae; order Nostocales; family Aphanizomenonaceae; genus Dolichospermum; species Dolichospermum compactum. The sequence continues at coordinate 5,065,801 of NZ_AP018316.1, forward strand.
AGATTTTCTGTTTAGCGGATCTCAATAACTCAATAAGTATAACAACGCGAGCTATCGCACAACGTATCCTAAAATTAAATTAGCTACAATATTGATGTTACATCATAACATACCCCTGAGTCTATGTTAATAGTTACAGCGATTTCCAATCATATAAGCTACATCTTAGCCCCCTCATCGCTTGCGGGGAGGGGGTTGGGGGTGGGGTTCTTGTTCCAGGTTTGATGACAATTTGCTGTAATAGGACGGGAAAACCCCGCCCCTACGGTTAATTGCTATTAACCGAAATATTTGATGATTGCGTCTGCAAATTCAGAACACTTTAATGGTTCTACAGGTGGTTCCATTAACCGCGCTAAATCATAGGTAACTTGACCATTAGCGATCGCATCACCCAATCCTTTTTTAATTAAATCTGCGGCTTCTTGCCAACCCATATATTCCAGCATCATCACACCGGAAAGAATCACCGAACCGGGGTTAATTCTGTCTAAGCCCGCGTGTTTTGGTGCTGTCCCATGAGTCGCTTCAAAAATCGCGCAGGAATCGCCAATATTTGCCCCTGGACCCATGCCTAAACCGCCAACGATAGCAGCAGCCGCATCGGATAAATAATCACCGTTCAAGTTCATTGTCGCCAGAATAGAATACTCATCTGGTCGAGTTTGAATTTGTTGAAAGATACTATCAGCAATGCGATCATTGACCATGATTTTCTCTTTCCATTTGCCGTTTCCGTGACTGTCCCAAATTGTATTGAGAACTGTTTCAACTTCCTTAACAATTTGCGCTTTTTTCTCTGGAGTCAGGGAATCAAAACCAGGATCAATTTCATGGGCATTTTCTTCTAAGGAAATATTGGGGTTTTTCTCCTTATTACCCAAAATCCAAGATTCCCGTTCTGTCACGCACTCTTGACGAAATTCGCTGGTTGCTAATTCATAACCCCAATCCCGGAAAGCGCCTTCTGTGTATTTCATGATATTGCCTTTATGCACCAAGGTGACTTGTTGCTTATTTTTGGGTAATAACAAGGCGTGTTTGATGGCGCGTCTCACCAAACGCTGAGAACCAGTTTTGCTGATGGGTTTGATGCCGATACCAGCGTCGAGGGGAATTTGCTTTTTACCGTGTTCTGGGGTAGCAGGTATCAATTCCTCATTCAAGAATTTTATCAGGCGATCGCCGATTGCACTACCTTGCTTCCACTCAATCCCCAAATAAATATCTTCCGTATTTTCCCGATAAACAATCACATCCAGTTTTTCAGGAGTTTTGTGGGGAGAAGGAGTTCCAGCGTAATAACGACAAGGACGCACGCAAGTATAAAGATCAAAAATTTGGCGTAATGCCACATTTAAAGACCGAATCCCCCCACCGACAGGAGTAGTCAAAGGACCCTTAATAGCTATGCCATATTCTTTAATCGCCGTCAATGTATCCTGCGGCAAATACTGATATGTACCATATAGATCACAGGCTTCATCACCAGCATAAACCCTAAACCAGCTAATTTTTCTTTTGCCCTTGTATGCTTTAGCGATCGCCGCATCAAGCACATTTTCCGTCGCCGGCCAAATATCTATACCCGTACCATCACCACGAATAAAAGGAATAATCGGATTTTCAGGAACAACCGGTTCACCATTTTTGAAGGTAATTTTCGCGCCGACAGTGGGAGGAGTAATCTTTTCGTACATAATTCACACATTCCAAATACAAGAAATTCACACATTCGTAGGGGCGCAGGTCCTGCGCCCTCAGATCCAGGGACTGCACTCTCGGCAATTGTAACCCCTGGATTCTATGACCCCTTACCTGATAAAGTATTGTTAGTTAGGATTTCGCATAAGCCACCAGTAGTGACTTTTTTAGACACACACTCAAAGGCTTTCCAGATTTACCCAAGATTTGGAGTAAACTACTTTTCGCTATTCGTCCTTCATTTTGTAGAATAACCGATAGCAATAAATAGTTTATTCACGCTCACGCTAACACGAGTAACGGCATGACAGACCCAATGATTGTATCAGGCACTACAAATGATCTCGACTCCCTCCGCCAAAAGTTAATCGCTGGGTCCGAAAAAGTCCAACAACAAATCATCCCGCAGTTAGCTGACTTGGGTAATGATGGGTTAGATGTGTTGAAGGAATTTTTGCTGAAACGTCGTGATACCCCAGCAACTTGGATTGATGGTAAAGTCTACCAAGTCATCTATAATACTGATGCACTGACAGATCAAGAATTTCTACAAACTAACTTTCCTGAAGGAATTGTACCTCTAAAATCGGACTGTGGGATCAGTTACAATTCTTTGCAAAAGTTGCTTGCAGATCAAGATTTTCAAGCAGCGGATCTCTTGACAATTCAAAAGATGTGTGAAGCCGCAGGACCCCAAGCAGTAAAAAGAAAATGGTTGTACTTTACAGAAGTAGAAAATTTCCCCATTCAAGACTTACGCACCATTAATCAACTCTGGGTAGTTCACTCAGAAGGTAAATTTGGCTTTTCCGTACAGCGCGAAATTTGGTTAGGTTTAAGTAAGAATTGGGTCAACTTGTGGCCAAAAATTGGCTGGAAGGATGGTAACAACTGGACAAGATACCCGAACGGATTTACCTGGAATTTAAGCGCTCCTAGAGGTCATCTACCCCTCTCTAATCAACTACGTGGGGTGCGAGTCATGTCTTCCTTATTGTCTCATCCTGCTTGGACTAAGTAGTTATATTCTCGACTTCTTCAAGAAGTCGGGGATCTGAGATTAACCCACAGCAAGACCTGTATATTGTCTCATCAAAGGCTCATGAAAAGCTAAAACAATATCTTCTTTTGGTACTCCCAATTTAACCAACTCATCGGCCATCGCAATTTCCGTTCCATCATGTTGTATCCAAATTTTGCCATCTTTAATATCAAGATGTAAAACACAACCATGCTGTCTGCGTCTGTTTTTCCAACCAACATACATTAGCTGATAATGATTGCCAACAGGATCAAAAATCAGTTGTTGCTCAATCTCATCTTTCTTTGAACCTATTTGAGCATACTCTCTGATAACTTGTTGAACATAATTTTGATATTGCTTTAGTTTTTCCATACTACAATTTCCTCCTGAATCGGATCATAAACAATAATTTTAAGTTGATAATGTTCCACAACTGTTTTGATAAATTGCAATTGAAAGAAAGCGTGATAAACACCCAAAGGAACAGCTAAATATAAAACTCATATAAAACTCTTTCTGATTCTTTTTGTTCTAATGCGAAACGATAATTAAAAAAAAGCTTTGGACAATTTGTGGATATGGTTGTCAAGGAAGGTAAAATTAGAAAACAGAATCAGGAGTTGTTTTTAATTAAATTAAATCAAATAGCTGCCTAAAATACCCTCTTGAAATCGGTTTTAAAAACTTTACAATCCCAGTTTATTAAAATAACTGGTTTATGATAACCGCATCTTGCGGTTTTTTCATGTTTAAATAAAATTCATCTTACCAACAAAACTAAAAAATAAAATGCACAAACTTCTCACATTCAATAACGAAAAACTCCTACGTCAAGCACTCACCCACCGTTCCTATGTTAACGAAAACCCCGGAGAAGGGGAACATAACGAGCGCTTAGAATTTCTCGGTGATGCTATTCTCAATTTTTTAAGCGGTGAATATCTTTATGAAAAGTTTGCTGCAAAAGGAGAAGATGAATTAACTCGTCTGCGTTCCGCATTAGTAGAAGAAAAACAACTGGCAAAATTTGCGATAGAAGTAGGTTTAAACTTTAGAATGAGATTAGGAAAAGGAACAATTAGAGATGGCGGTTTTCAAAATCCTAACTTACTAAGTAGCACCTTTGAGGCTGTAATTGGCGCTTACTATTTAGATAATGATCGGAATGTTTCACCACTTCGTGACATTGTTAAACCATTATTTGATTCTGCCTCAGAAAACATTGTAGAAATCCGTTCTAATGTAGATTCAAAAAATAGGTTTCAAGAATTGGTACAAGCTAAAGGTATCACAAATCCCCCTAAATATGTAACAGAACAAATAGGGGGACCATCTCACGCGCCAGAATTTAGAGCTAAAGTATTAGTAGAAGGTAAAGAAAAGGGAGAAGGTAAAGGAAAGAATAAAAAAGAAGCCGAAAAAGCTGCTGCTGAAGATGCGTTAGCGAAATGGAAAATTCCCTAGCAATTTCCTCTGAGTCAAAGCCTTGTGTAGCGAGACCATTCCAAACTACTGGAAAGCTCATTGTATATTCGTTTTGACTTTTGACGAACGCCCTGCGGTACTAGAGCTTTTAAAGTTTCATTAATCCCCTAAAAATAAGAAATAAACAAAATTACTCAAGTGAATTAATTTTATAATTCTTAATAGTTACTCTTGTATATATGCCTATAGATACAGATTTTTCTGAGGACAATTATAGATAAGATTTACTACTGAAAATATAGGATACTCATAAAACGGTAGTAATTAAGTAACCAATATTTATTCCCAATACTGATGTTATCACTAGATATCAATGTTATTATGCTATCATTAATTTCAAGTAAGTCAGCCTAGTCCAGCAAATAACAATCAACATTGCTGGAACGGAGGAACCAAATTGTGGGGCGTATTTTTGTCTTAATTAGTTTAGGAATTTGAGGTTTAAAACTCAAAAATAATTCAAAATTGAGCAAGAAAGGGGATCTCTCAACCCTAGCCCGTCAGCTAACTTCGTAGGCAATGAGAGGAGACTGAAGAGACAGAATTTTAATTATTTTCTGATCTTATCAGTGTCCAAGGTTGGTACTAGTTAATATTTGCGTACCCAAGCTGAACTCTGCTGAGGTGAAATAAATGATATTGCAACTAAATTTAGCTGCCATTGTTGCAGTTGCTGGGCAAACTGTTTGGAGAAAAGCCAAACCTATAATTTTTCAAGATACTTTCTTATTTCCCTCATTAGGTTGTTTAGGAATTATTTTATTGTGGTGGGTGGTAGCACTTGCTAATCATGAATTAATGCCCACACCACCAGAAGCTTTAATTGCTAATTGGGACTATATATTACATCCATTCTATGAAAGAGGTCCGGGTGATTTAGGCGTTGGTTGGTTATTATTAGCAAGTTTACGGCGGGTAATATTAGGATTTGGCTTAGGTGCATTAGTCGCAATTCCTTTGGGATTTTTGATCGGAATTTCTAGACCGGCAATGTTAGCTTTTAATCCCATTATTCAGATTTTCAAGCCTGTATCACCACTGGCTTGGTTGCCGATTTCTTTATCTTTGTTCAATTTAGCAGATCCTTCGGCTATTTTTGTGATTTTCATTACGTCGCTGTGGCCGACAATTATTAATACGGCTTTGGGAGTTTCTAGTGTACCAAAAGATTATTTAGATGTAGCACAAGTCCTAGAAATGCCTCGTTGGCGACAAATTACTAAAATTATTTTACCTGCAAGTTTGCCTTATATTTTTACAGGTTTGCGAATTAGTTTGGGGATAGCTTGGTTGGTAATTGTGGCTGTAGAAATGCTCACTGGTGGAATAGGAATTGGCTTTTTTGTGTGGGATGAATGGAGTCGTTTAAATCTAAGTTCTGTATTTTTAGCTGTGTTTGTAATTGGGTTAACTGGGTTGATTTTAGATTACGGTGTAAGCAAAATTCAAGAATTAGTTACTCACCGTCCTGGAAGTTTAAAAATGTAACCGCAGATATAAGATGATGAACGCGGATAAACGCAGATAAATTTGTACTTCAGTTTTTAGATGATAGATAGAAGATTGGGAAATTTATCCAACAACTTTCATAAAATCCCAAATGATAAAAAGGTATGACTGAAAATTATTTAACTCGCAGAGATTTTATTGCAGGAATAGGGGCGACAACTGCGGGAATAATATTATCATCCTGTGCTGTTTCGGGAGATAGGTCTGCTAATAGACTTACAGAAGAAGCTTTAGCGGTGACACCTGTAGTCAAGTCCCAAGATTTAGAAAAACCGGACATTACTGTTGGTTATGTTCCTGTTAATGATTGTGCGCCATTTGCGATCGCTTGGAAAAAAGGATTTTTCCGCAAATATGGCTTAAATGTTACACTCAACCGCGAAGCCAGTTGGGCTACCTCCCGCGACGGCTTAATTTTTGGTCGTCTCGATGCTTCCCCCGTCGTCTCTGGCGCTGTTACTAACGCTAGAATAGGTGCAGAAGGTGCGCGTCATGCTCCCTTATGTGCAGCAATGACCATCCACCGGCATGGTAACGCTATGACCATGAGTAAGGATATCTGGGACTATGGCATCCGTCCCTGGTATGAATATCAACAAAAATACGGTGATGGGGCTTTAGAAGCATTTGGAAAGGACTTTCGCGGCTATTTTGACAAACAACCCCCAGAAAAGAAAGTTTGGGCTGTAGTCCTCAGTTCTGCCATTTATGAATACTTTGCTCGCTATCTTTCTGCTGCTGCGGGTATTGATCCTTTGAAAGAATTTCGGGTGATCATTGTTCCCCCTCCGCAAATGGTAACAAACATGAGAATTGGCGCAATGCAAGCTTACATGGTCGCCGAACCTTGGAACACTAGAGCAATTACAGGTAATGAAGGTATCGGTTTTACCTTCGCCCAAGGTAAGGAGATTTGGCATGGACACCCAGATAGACTCCTGGGAGTCATGGAATCTTTTATTGTTAATAATCCCAAAACTTACCGATCTTTAGTCAAAGCAATGATTGAAGCTTGTCAATATTGTAGCAAACCTGAAAATCGCCAAGAAATAGCCGAATTACTCACAGAACGTTCTTTTACCGGGGCAAAACCTAAAAAGCCCGGTGTTCCTATTACTAAGTTTACTGGACCGGGAATTATTGGCAATTATAACTATGGTGGTTTTGATGGTAAAGACCGCACAATTAAAGCAGATGATACGACAATTTTTTATGATCTTCCTAACAGTATTCCCCATGCCATAGGAGAACATTCCACATTTTTATGGCGTTCTAGTAGCATTTGGTTAATGACTCAAGCAGCCCGTTGGGGACAAATCAAGGAAATTCCTAAAAATGCTGAAGAAGTAGCCGCAAAAGGTTGGAGAACCGATTTATATCGAGAGATAGCCGCAGAAATGGGAATTGAATGTCCCCAAGATGATTATAAAGTTGAACCTCCTGAAGCATTTATAGATAAAAAAGGATTTGATCCTAGTGATCCTGTAGGATATCTTCATAGTTTTGATATCCGTGCTAACGCTCCTGCTCAATTTTTTCAATCTTAAAAATAGTTAATTATATCAAAGGTAATTAATCATGGAATATACAGCTCTGCCACATCAAACTTTTACAGAAACTTTGCAGCGAAACGGATTTTTAGAAGTAGAAAATTTAGTTAAATCTTATCCAACCCAAGATAAAGGACAATTCACAGTTTTAGATAATGTTAATTTGACTATTAATGAAGATGAATATATTTCTGTAATTGGTCATTCTGGTTGTGGTAAATCCACATTATTAAAAATAATTGGTGGTTTTGAAAAAGCTACATCTGGTTCGGTTCGCTTAGATGGAAAAGAGATTCGTAAACCAGGGGCAGATAGAATGATGGTATTTCAAAATTATTCATTATTACCTTGGTTGACTGTCCGCGAAAATATCCGTTTAGCAGTAGATGAAGTTCTCAAAAATGCCAATCGGGCTGAAAAAATTAGCATTGTTAATGAACATTTGGCAATGGTAAACCTAACCCCAGCAGCAGATAAATATCCTGATGAAATTTCTGGAGGAATGAAACAAAGAGTTGGTATTGCCAGGGCTTTAGCAATTCGTCCGAAAATGTTATTAATGGATGAACCTTTTGGGGCTTTAGATGCCTTAACTCGTGGTAAATTACAACGTCAAGTATTAGATATTTGGGAGCATCACCGGCAAGCGGTGATGATGATTACTCACGATGTGGACGAAGCAATATATATGTCAGACCGCATTATTTTAATGACTAATGGACCATCTGCAAAAATAGGAGAAATTTTAAAAGTTCCTTTTGAACATCCCAGAGATAGAATAGCCATGCGTAACTCCACAGAATATTTTGAACTCCGCAATCATGCTCTGAATTTTCTAGATCAAAATTTTACACCAGAGTAGGGGCAACCCCCCCGTGATTGCCTAGATTTGCTTAAATTTCTTGCCTTAATTACTAGAGACAACTTTCAATCCCGGAGAGTTTAAAATTTCAGTATTATCTTTTCTTACTATTAAAGTAGAGGTAGAATTACCATCTTCGGTTATAGGTTGTTCTAAAATGTAGACATAATCCCCATTTTGCCAAGCTGTAACACATTTACCATCTCGACAGGAGACTTTACCACCTGTTAACTGGAGACATTTACCATTAGTATCACATCCTTGGTAACTGACATCTCCTGTACCATTAACGCCATTCCAAGAATCAGTATTACTCAGAGTAATTGTCCATTTACCATTGCTTAAAGTTTGTGATTTACCATTTTTAGAATCACCGCTGGGTGATTTTTCCTCTGCACCTTCATTCACAATTTCCATTTTTGTAATAATGGATTCTTTGCGAGTTTTACCACAAGGTTCGGCACTTTGACAATCACTCAGTGATTGGATTTCATAAACGGCATTAATTTTTTTATTTAAAACCTTTTCTTCCTCAGCGCAAATTTCAAAAGTCGCACCAACATTGTGTTCAATTCCTTTTTTATCTACTAAAGTGACGTAACACATTAAATCACCATTGACTAATTTTGTAACTGTTCCCACCTTTGGTTGTTTACTTGCATCTTTATTAGTATTTTTATTATTGTCTAGGTTTTTACGAACCAGTTTTTTCTCATCTTCCTGATTGGTTTCATCTTCCTGAGTTTCTGATACTGGAGAAGATTCTTGGTTATCCTCTTTTTCCTCTACTGCTACTGAAGAACTTTCCCTTCGACTTTGTGTTACAGTATCACTCGAATCTTCTGGAACTCTATCCTGTGGTGTGATACCGCAACTTATCAGAGATATACAGCTAAGGATTATAGAAATTGTAGGAATTAATTTTTTCATGGTGAAATTACAATAGTTGAGAATATTCCTATATTCTAACACTAAGTAGGTTGACGTTAAAAATTGTTGTTATGGCAAGGAAATGGGGAACAAGGGAAAAGAGGTTTTGGGTAACTTTACTTTTCGTTACATATTTCTGTTTTTTCCGTTCACCTACTTAGCCCAGATTTAATCATATTTATCCTATATTTTTACTTATCATAATTATTTGCAGATAAAACTTGAATTAATTGATAATTTTTAAAACTACCAATAACCCGATAATTTGGTACTTTAATAGAACCTTGTTGATAAATCCAAGCATAACTAAAAATAGGTAACTGAGAAACTGAATCTACACTCTTACCATACTGGGGTGTATAAAAGTAAATTAACAAAGATTCTTTATCATTAAATCCTGTTCTTTTGACAAAGTTAAGCGGATGATTCTGCAAAACTCTATTAATTGGTTCTTGTTTGTAAAATACTCTAAAATCTGGGTTAAAATCACCTAATAAACCTAAATTACCTGCTGTAGCTACAGATAACCAACAACTAATTAATAAGCTACCTAGCCAATAATTAGAAGTTAGAAACTTACGATGATAATGAAACTTACCTATCCAGACTAACGGCACAATTAGGCTACTAAAACCAGAACATATCATTAAAATTGCATATTTGTGAATATTTACCTCACCCCAAACTACAATACTTATTCCGGCTAAAACTAAAATAATGCCTAATATTCCCCAAGTATAACTAATATTTCTCGGTAAAGAAATCATCTGATGAGATGAATGTTGATCATCAAATCCTTTTTGGTAAATTTTTCCTAACCAATCTAAACCCACCGCAGATAAAAAAGCAATAAATGGATAAATGCAAAGACTGTAATGAGATAAACGAGTGGAAAATATACTTAATTCAGTAAATAAGAGAATGGGAAAACCGATTAATATTAATGGATATTTAGAAATTGAATACCGAATTACTAATGTTATGCCTAATAAACTAAAAAATAACCAAGGAAAAGATTTTAAAGCTAGATTCCATACATAAAATAAAATGCCATTTTTATGTTGTTCATGACTACCTAGTTCTATTACAAATCCTAATAAAGCTCCAATACTATCGCTACCATAACGTAACCAGCTAAAATAAAGCCAAATTAAGGTGGGAGTTAAACCCACTAAAAACCCTAAATACAACATGGGGTTAGTTAAATGACGATGACGACGATGATCTATGATTAAATAAGGTAATAGTGCGAACATTGGCAGAAAAATCATCAAACTTCTCATCAAGAAACCTAGACCAAAACTTAACCCGGTGATAAAACCATATAAATGTCGTTTTTGGGGGTTTATGTCAGATTTTAATAGGAAGAAAATTCCTATAAATACTAATAATATAGTTGGTAAATCTGGTGTGGATAACCGACAATATTGTATCCACAAAAACTCTACACTTAGAATAATAATGCCCAGAAATGCTAATTTTTGAGATAAGAGAATTTCTCCCACTTTATAAATAACAAATATGCTCAAAATTCCCGCAATTATTGTCGGTATTCTCGCGGTTGTATCACTAATACCAAATATATGATAAAAAATAGAAATTAACCAATAAAAGCCAGGGGTTTTATGATGAGGATGACCCCAAGGTGATACCCAATCACCTGTTTCTAACATTTGTCTAGCTCTCAAAGCATAAAGTGTTTCATCATGAGCCATGAGACTGGTTTCCCCAGAAGTAAATAATAATAAAGGGAGTAGCCAAATTAATAATTTGCAATATGGTGATTGCCAAAATAGCCGAATTAATTGGATATTATTGATAATTGGTGGTGATTTAAAAAACATTTATGAATTGCAAAATATAGTATTTTTCATGTAAAATAATTGAAGTTATCAAAAATAACTTACCAATTAAAATACGAGCCAAAATTTTTAGATCAGGTAAAAAAGACATTTATGCTACTGCAACCAAATCAACGGATTAAGTTAGACGAATCGGATGATCAGTTATTCTATGATTACCCTCGCTTTGTCACTCATGTAGATGATGGTTTTATTCAACAATTAACTGATTTATATCGTCAGCGACTTCAAGCAAATATGCGTATTCTTGATATAATGAGTAGCTGGGTGTCGCATCTACCGACAGAGATAGATTTTGCTCATGTAGAAGGACATGGACTAAATGCTGAAGAACTAGCCCGAAATACTGGATTAAATCATTATTTTGTCCAAAATATCAATACAAATCTTCAGTTACCTTTTCCAGATCAAGACTTTGATGCTGTTATTAACTGTGTTTCTGTGCAATATATCCAATACCCAGAGGCGATATTTTCGGAAATACACCGGATTCTGAAACCCGGTGGGATAGCAATTATTAGTTTTTCTAACCGGATGTTTTTTCAAAAGGCAATTCAAGCTTGGCGAGATGGTTCGGAAGCTTTTAGAGTAGAATTGGTCAAGGGATATTTTACCTCAGTTCCTGGATTCACAACCCCCGAAGTGATTTGTTCGACCTCAATAGCACCAAGTTTTTTGCAGTGGTTGGGAGTAGCAGGTGGAGATCCTTTTTATGCCGTGATAGCTCAACGTCTCGCTTAGTTTTGTACTAATCAGTGTGGGTATTTCATAAGTGAGTTTTCTAGTTTGTAGGTGACAAAATAGTTGATAATTGCCTCACAAGCTCAAGTATCAAGGAGAAGCCAAAAATGGTGATAAATCGTGGGCGGAAAGTTTTAGCTGCTGTACTGCTATCAATAGTACTACTGACTACAGCTTGCGCGACAAAAGCACCTAGTCGTTTTGATCAAGTACAACAGGAAAGTACAAAGCAAAGAAGTGGACAGGCAGTAGTTAAAAGTGCAACTCAGGGTAGTCAATTAAATAAATTCTTCCCCAGTGGCGGAGATGGCTATGATCGAGTCTACACCCAAGAGAAAAAAGGCTTTTCTGAGGCAAACTTGAAAAAGGGTGGTAAAGTAGTTGCCCAACTCGCTATTTCTGATACTAGTAGCATACCAGGAGCAGCGGCTAAATTTGCTAACAGCACTGAAAAAATAGGCGGTTATCCGGCGGTAAAAGTTGGTAACACTCAAACTTCGGTTTTGGTGGATAAGTACCAAGTCAAGGTAATTTCTAAAAGTCCATCATTTACTGAGAGCGATCGCGCAACATGGATAGAAAAATTTAATCTTGATGGTTTAGCAAAGTTGAAATAGTTTAATCGCTTCCCTAGCTAACAACCGACGTTAATACAAAACATAGATAAGGAGAATTTTGTGAGTAAACCAATTCAGCAGTTAGTTGATGAACTACCAACCAGTAACTTGACTGTTTCCATGTTGAACGCTTTAGATTTTGTCACTCCTGGTGAATGGCACAATACAGTTGGTTTTGTGAATACCATTAAAACCGTTACTGGGGAAACTGACGAAGACTTAATTCAACAAATTGGTGAAAGAGCAATTTATTTATTTAACGATAAATCCCAAGGATATCAAACCGCCCTCTGGCTTTATCAAACCGTTGATGGTGCAGATAAGGCTCTGGGTGCAGCCGCTTTAGCTAACAAAATTGGGGGATCAATTCCCATGCTCGGTTTTTTAAACTCTCTGACTCCCAAACCAGACAAAGCTCAAACCATTGACTTAACCCTGAAATTGGTAGCTGAAGTCGTCGCCTTTTGTCAAATTAACGGTATTCCTGGAGATAGTATCGGCGATTTTGTTGGCTCTTTAGGTGAGTATGGCGGTGAGTCACTTATCCGCATGGTGGCATTAGTTTGTGTTGATGGTTTAATTCCCCTGGGACCCGACTTTATTAACAAAGCCTTATCTGGAATTAGTCAAATGAATCCTCAAGATTTAAACCAAAACTCGACTTTCCAAACCATCAAAAATACTATTCCTGGCAATGGCGATGCTGGTAAACTCGACTTTATCGGTAACAGTTTTCAATCAGTTAGCGGTTGGATGAGTGGACTTGTGAACAGCCATAATTTAACCCCACAAAAAGTAATTGGTAATTTGCAATCTTTTACGCAAATTGCTGATGATAAACTAGACTATCTAGCAGCATTTCTAGATATGTCTACAAATTACTATGAACACACAGGAACGCAGACTTTAGCACGACGTTTAATTGAACGAGCAGTAGCTGAAATTTAGAAATTAATTTAGTTACCGTAGGGGCGGGGTTTCCCCGCCCTCCGGCTATATAAGTATACAAAGTTAGACTTTTCAAACAATATTTGAAATAGAAAATTAAAAAAACCAGCCTAATAACAAAAGATTTCAGAAAATTGAGACGACAATATACCCGAAGTACAAATATGACAGCTTGTCTTTTGACAGAATTTCTATTCATAGGGGAAAATCGAAATTAGTGATTGTTATTACCGGGTGTGAGTCCAAAAATATGAATAAGAGTTTTTTTGTACCAGTTTCTTTACTAAGTTTACTGCTGACATTTCCTGCTGTAGCGGCTGATAATGAAAATAATCAAAATGTAGTAAATTTAGATATTCCTAATTTAAGTGAAATTGAATTACCTGCTACAAATTCTCAATTATTAACTCAACAACCAACAGTAAACGAAGTTAAGCCAGAATCTACACCAGAACCAGATTTAACTCCTACAGACGATGCAGATATTTCCATAGAAACCATTGGGGAAAAAGACGTTCTTCCCGAATCTACTCCCACTTATGTAATTGAAAAAGAAGAAATTCAAAAGCAGGGTGCAACAAGTGTTGCTGATGTTTTAAAAAGAATGCCCGGTTTTGCTATTAATGATGTGGGACATGGTGCAGATATTCACACAGGTACATACTATCGAGGAGCTTCAATTAATCAATCTGTATTTTTGATTAATGGTAGACCAATTAATAGTAATATCAGTACATATCATGGTGCAACTGATTTAAATAGTATTCCAGTAGAGTCTATTGAAAGAGTCGAATTATATAGCGGTACTGCTTCTTCTCTATATGGTTCTTCAGCCTTTGGCGGAGTTGTCAATATCATTACCAAAGAAGGTTATGGCAAACCAAAACTAAATGCTAGTGCTGAATTTGGCTCATTAAACTTAAATAATCAACAGGTAACTTATAGTGGGTCAACGAATAAAGTCAAATACAACTTTAGCTTTGAAAGGTTCTTTATAGATAATCGTTACCGCGTTCCTGTTGGTGCTGCAAATCGTGATGCTCAAGGATATTTATTTAATGCAGATACAGCTACCAGCACTTATTTTGGTAGCATAGGTGTAGATTTAGATCCTAAAAACTCCCTGAACTTAGATGTAACTACCCTGAGTAGTCGTCGGGGGTTGATTTATTTCGGTTTTCCTTTACAAAGAGACCGATTAGATCATGATGGTTTGAATATTGGGTTATCTTGGAAAACTCGACTTGGTAAGGGAGACAATTCTAATTTAACAACTACATTAGGTTACAACCGAGATTATTTTAGCACTTATGGACCAACGGCAGTGACATTTTACCGAACCGGAATTTTAGATACACAACAATTAAAAGCTAGGATAGATCATGAATGGAAAATCACCCCTAATAATCAATTGCGCTGGGGTTTAGATTTAAAAAATACTGATTTAATTGGCGATGTTTTGAGTACGAATCCTGCCCTAATTGCTAAAAACGAAAGAGAAGATAGAAGTACATTTAATACGGCTTTATTTGCTGTTAATACTTGGCAACTTAGCGATGCTTTGCAAGCAGATTTAGGGGTAAGACAAAACTTTGATAGTCAATTTGGGAGTTATTTTAATCCTAGTGTGGGGTTACGTTATGCAGTCAATCCAGCTATTGCAGTGCGGGGAAGTTGGGCAGGGGCGCAACGCAATCCAGGGTTAGATCAATTATATGTTTTTGATACGGTGCATAATTGGAATTCTAACCCTGATTTAAAACCAGAAACAGGTTCTACTTGGACAGCGGGAATAGATGTGAGATTGTCTGCAAATTTGTTAGGACAATTTACTTATTTTGGTAATAGTTTAGATAATCGTTTGGGCATAATTAGTGGCAGATGGGAAAATATTGGGTTAGTAGATACCAATGGTTTAGAAGCAGCATTGCAATTAAAAATTGCCAGTGCATGGTCAGCTTTTCTCAACTATACTTACACAGATGCTCAAATCAAAACTGGCAGAGAAAAGGGATTACAATTAGGATTAATTCCCTATTCTTGGCTACAAACTGGAATTGGTTATCAAAAGAATGGATGGCAAGGTAATTTATATGCTACTTATAATAGCGGTACTCGTCGTTCTGTTTTTAATAATGCAGCAGCAGGAGAAAAAAGTACAGATTTTGCCCCGTCTTTCTTTAATTTAGATTTGAGTGGACGGATTCCTGTAAATAAAAACTTGGGATTAACTTTTTACTTAGAAAATCTTCTGGGTGAACAATATGAACGAGTGAATCGGATATATAGTCCTGGTTTTACTTTCCGTGTGGGTCTAACTTCTAGTTTGTAGGCAACTTTCCCTCAATTTAGGTACAATCTATAAGCTGACATAACCTTGACTTAACCAAAATGACAAGCATCTCCACCCCTACCCTCAAAATCCCCGAACTCCTAGCACCTGCGGGTAACTGGGAATGCGCCCAAGCAGCAGTAGAAAATGGTGCAGATGCGATTTACTTTGGTTTAGAAAAGTTTAACGCGAGAATGCGGGCTGAAAATTTCACAGAAGCAGATTTACCCGAATTAATGGAATTTTTGCACCTGCGGGGAGTCAAAGGTTATATCACGCTGAATACCTTGATTTTCCCCCAGGAACTAAGGGAAGCACAGCAATACCTCAAAACTATCATTTCTGCTGGTGTTGATGCTGTGATCGTGCAAGACGTGGGGATTTGTCGGCTGATTCGTCATCTTTCCCCTGACTTTCCGATTCATGCTTCTACCCAAATGACTATTACCAGTGCTGCGGGGGTAGAATTTGCCAAATCTTTAGGTTGTCAATTAGTAGTTTTAGCGCGGGAATGTTCGATTTCTGAAATTAACAAAATTCAACAACAAATATCTCAAAAAAATACTTCTTTACCTTTAGAAGTTTTTGTTCACGGTGCTTTGTGCGTCGCATATTCTGGACAATGTTTAACCAGTGAATCACTAGGAGGACGTTCTGCAAATCGGGGAGAATGCGCTCAAGCTTGTAGAATGCCTTATGATTTAGTTGCAGATGGGGAAGTTGTGAATTTAGGTAATAGAAAATATTTATTAAGTCCTCAAGATTTAGCAGGTTTAGACGTTTTACCAGAGTTAGTTAAATCTGGAGTGACTTCTTTGAAAATTGAAGGACGGTTGAAAGCACCGGAATATGTTGCTAATGTAACTCGCGTTTATCGTCAAGCTTTAAATCAACTATTAGAAACAAATGTAGAGACGTTTTCTAGTCGAGAGAAAGACCAATATAAGTTAGAAATGGCATTTTCTCGCGGACTATATACAGGTTGGTTTAAGGGAATTAATAATCAAGAATTGGTACATGGGAGATTTGGTAAAAAACGTGGTGTTTATTTGGGAGAAGTTACCCGAATTAGAAATGCCGAAATAACAATAAAGTTAGAAGCACCTGTTAAACCGGGAGATGGGATTGTTTTTGATTGCGGACACCCAGAAAGGAAGGAAGAAGGGGGAAGAATATATGCAGTTATTCCTAATGGTCAGGATGTCATCTTAACTTTTGGCAGAAATGATTTAAATTTCCATAATATCCATATAGGTGATAAAGTTTGGAAGACAAATGATCCAGAATTAGATAAACAAATCCGTCAAAGTTATACTGGAGAACATCCCCAATTTACCAGACCAATTAATATCGAATTACATGGAGAAATTGGCGAAAAACTAATAGCTATATCCCGTGATCAATTTTGGAATATAGTTCAAGTAGAATCAGAAATATTGATAGCTGAGGCACATACAAAACCCCTCTCTACAGAAAGATTAAAAGAACAATTTGGCAGGTTAGGAAATACAGCTTTCCATTTAGATACTTTTATAAATCATCTCAACGGTAATATTATGTTACCTGTGAGTGAGTTAAATCGAATGCGTCGGGAGATAGTTAGCAAATTAGAGGAATTAAGAAGTAGACCTAAACTTTGGGAATTAAATCATCATGGAAAATGGCAAGATCTAATTAGTTCTAAATCTACACAAATTCCCGCTTCCCCTTCCCTGATTGTTTTGGTGAGAAACATCGAACAATTAAAAGCAGTATTAACAACAGATATCAAAACTATATATTGTGAATTTGAAGATCCTCGCAACTATAAAGAAGTAGTAAAAATAGTACGAGAATCAAAACAGGAGGAAATTAGTATTTTTGTCGCATCACCCCGGATAACCAAACCTGGAGAAACCTGGATTTTAAAACAAGTTCTCGCTTCCCAAGCTGATGGTTATTTAATTAGAAATTATGATCAATTAGAATATTTTGTGAATGAAAGATGTGTTGGTGACTTTTCCTTAAATATTGCTAACCCTTTAACCGCAGATTACTTTAAAAACCGCTTTAATTTAGAACGATTAACAGCATCTTACGACTTAAATATTAATCAACTGGAAGATCTAATTACCAATTACCCAGCACAAAATTTTGAAGTCACAATTCATCAACATATACCAATGTTTCACATGGAACATTGTGTATTTTGCGCTTTTTTATCTGAAGGAACAGATTATACAAATTGTGGTAGACCTTGTGAAACACAAGCAGTTACAATCAGAGACAGAGTAGGTAGTGAACATATTCTCAAAGCTGACGCAGGATGTAGAAATACAGTATATAATGCCACAGCACAAACTGGAGCAGAATACGTACAACGGCTGATTTCATTGGGTTTACAGCACTTACGGATTGAATTTGTCAATGAGACACCGGAACAAGTGCAAAAAACCATACATAGCTATCAGAAATTACTCGCAGGAGAAATCATCGGTTCGCAACTGTGGAGAGAATTGCAGCTACAAAACCAATTAGGTGTGACTCGTGGTGCATTGGGGATGATTTAGCTAAATAGCAATAAGTAGTATTACAATATTTATGCACCTTGTTTATTACTTTCTATGTCCAGTTTAATGCCTCAGTGTCAGCAATTGCAAGCACAAATTGAATCTATTCTCCAACTTCTACAGCAAGAAGCAGCTTTGCGTTCTCAAGATATTACATCTGTGCAAATTTCTTTGGATAAAGCAGTTTCTCCTAAGTTTGAAATTGTATTTGCTGGTGCTTTTAGCGCAGGTAAATCAATGTTGATTAATGCCCTATTAGAGAGGGAATTATTATATAGTGCAGAAGGACACGCGACTGGTACAGAATGTAAAATTGAATATGCACCTGTAGATTCAGAAAGAGTTGTTTTAACCTTTTTGAGTGAAGCAGAAATTCAAGAACAAGCGGTATTTTTGTGTCAACAATTGGGATTTAATACCGTAGAAAATATCCATAAACAAGATGTAGTTGATTTATTGCATCAAGGTTGTACAGCAATTATTCAACAAGAAGGAGGAGAAAATAAATCAGAACGTGCAAAACAAGCAAAAGCATTAATTTTATTGTTAGAAGGATATGTTGCAAACAAAGAAAGAATTAACAGCTTTAATAATGCAACCTATTCCATGGAACAGTTTAATTTTAAGAACCTCAAAGAAGCTGCGGGATATGCACGCAGAGGTAGTAATAGCGCGGTTTTGAAACGAATTGAATATTATTGTTATCATCCGCTTTTGGAAGATGGTAACGTCATTATAGACACACCAGGAATTGATGCACCAGTCGAAAAAGATGCACAATTAGCTTATGCAAAAATTCAACACCCAGATACGTCAGCAGTAGTTTGTGTTCTCAAACCTGCTTCAGCAGGAGATATGACAAAGGAAGAAACCCAACTGTTGGAAACAATGCGGGAAAATGCGGGGATAAGAGACAGAGTTTTTTATATCTTTAACCGCATTGATGAAACTTGGTACAATAACCAACTTAGACAACGGTTAGAAGATTTAATTAACAGTCAATTTCGAGATACTACTAGAGTTTATAAAACTAGTGGTTTGTTAGGATTTTATGGAAGTCAAGTTAAACAAACAACGCGATTAGATAGATTTGGATTAGATTCGATTTTTGCAGAAAGTGTTAAAGGTTTAGATAGTAAAGAAGAAACACCACAATTTGTAAATGAATTTAATCGCTACTGCGTTGCTTCAGGTAAACTTTCTCCCAGTCAATTTAGAATTTCTCTCCATAATTATGAAACTTCTAATCACAACTATGTGAGAATTTTAAGCGAACAGGGAACACCGTTAATTAATCAACTTATTCAAGATAGTGGAATTGAAGAATTTCGGACATCAATTACCCGCTATCTCACAGAAGAAAAACGTCCCCAATTATTCAAAAATCTCGCAGATGATTTAGAAGATATTTGTATCAAACTCAAGAACCACTATCAAAGTGTGCAAATTGATTTAGATAGTCAACCGCGAGAAATCGAAAGTATGAAAGAATATGAGTTGCAAAAATTAAATCAGCAACTCCAGCAAGTTGGCAGAGATTTTCATCAGCATATTCATGATGAAGTTAACAGATTAATTAATAATAATTGCGAAGAATTTGAAACAGATTTTCGACAATTACAATCACGGATGATTCGTCGTCTTGATGAATTACTAGATACCTTTTCCGTTGCGGAAGCTTATCGTCGTGCAACTTTAAGTCATCCTCGCAATGCAACCGCACCTTTATTAGCTATTTTGGTGGAGGCTTTTTATTACTTATCAAATCAGTTGGAAGACATTTTAATAGAGTCTTGTCAACAAGTGATTGCTAATCTATTTCAACAGTTAATGACAAAGATTAGAAAAGCAGAATATTACCGTCAATTATATCGTTTGTTGGGTAATGATGGGGGAATTGAATTACAGGTAAAAGAGATAGAAAAATTGATTACTCAAGCTTTGGTAACTGTTGCTAGTGTTGAATGTGATAGATTTGTCCGCGAAAGTCCCAGATTTTATAATGAAGGAACTTTTTCTATCTATCAATTTCGACAAGTATTAGAACAAACTTCGCAAGGTTATGATGCAGAAAGTATTGTTGACGCTGAACCTGCAATTAGACAATTATTAAAGTTAGATTTTGAACCGAAAGTTTCCCATACTATTCGTCAATCTTTCCGTCAAACCATCAACCAAACTATCAAAATTCAGTTATTACCAATGGGAGAAAAACAAGCAGATGAGATATTACAACAACATCCTTATGCGCGGGCTTATTTAGAGAAAACATTGCAACAAGAAGCAGAGGAAAAGATTGCTAATAATCAACGTTTGTTGAGTCAGGTCGAGGGAAAAATTGAGGAATATAATACAGCAGTTGCGGGAATTAATGGCTGTTTACAAGCGATGCAGTTATATGAACATTTACTGCCGATAATTGGCGAAGAAGAGGTATAATGTTTTTGGTGAATGCAGGTTTTTTCTGTGTTCACCTAATTTTGAGGTTTCGCGCAAAGAAGCAAAGGAAGAAAGAAATGGAAGATAATTTTAAAATTATAGATTCTGAACAAGGTGATGTTGTGATTGATTTTGGAAATAAAACTTTCAAATTAAGTCTGTTAGTTTCACTAATGACAGAAATCATTTTGAATAAAAAGCTGGAAGAATTGAACAATAAACTCCGTGATCATGGTAGTGGTAAACTTCCATCTTATGACGAATCTTATTGGTCAAGTGCAGGTGTAGATTGTCAGATTTTAAAACCTAGTAAAAATTGGCAAAAAGGAAAAATAAGAATGAAAATTTCTTTAGAATTTTGTCCAGAATCACCCCTCGATCGACTTACGACGCAGATAAATAAATGAAGCTACATCATAAATTAATTAGTCCACGCAGATAGAATTTGTTTGTGTGGATGCGATTTTACTTAATTGTCTAAATCAGGATATCCAGGATTTAAGGATTTATGGGATTATTAATTGTCAAAATTATAATTTTCTAAAAAGTTAATTTATGTTATAATCGGTAGTTAACTAAAAACATATTAGTACAATTAGATAATATCCTGAAAAATAAAAACTTTATTCTCAAATGATCAAGTCCAGAAATCCCAAAATATAAATATTAAATCACATCCTGTACCTTAAATCCTGGATATCCTGATTCAGACAAATAATTAAATCAAGAAATTCAAAAATATAAATATCAAATCACATCCTCTACATCCTCAAATCCTGGATATCCTGATTCTGACAGAAATTTTAATCTATGAACAAAACCCCACGCATTCCCATACCCCCAGAAGTCAGAACCTACGTTTTCCAAAGAGATAAATATCAATGTCAAAGCTGCGGTAAAATCTCCCAAGAAACTCAACTCAGTATTGATCATATTATCCCCTTATCTCGTGGGGGAAAAAACGATATTAGTAACTTACAAACTCTCTGCTTAACTTGTAATCAGCAAAAAACTAATAACATTGATAACCGTTTTCGCCGACATTTTGATACTTAGTAAAAAAAAGCTTTTAATCCAATCCCCCTCCTCGCTTGCGGGGTGGGGTTAGGGGTGGGGTCTTATTCTTTCACTGTTTTAAACCACTCAGTTATCCCGTCAGCTAAAGTATTAGCCATTTTCTTCTGTGCTTGGGGATTAACTATTTCCTCAAATTCATCAGGATTACTCATAAAACCCAACTCTAATAATACCGCCGGTGCAGTATGGGGACGAGTCAGGGCTAAATTATTCCAAAACACACCATAGGCAGGTTTACCAAGTTTTTTAACTACGTAATTTTGTAAAAATACCGCAAGGCTGTGTGATTGAGGATGATACCAAAAAGTACCAAAGCCTTTGGTTTTTTCCGCATCACCATTATCCGGTAAAGAGTTATGATGAATAGAAAGAGCGATCGCAGGTTCTTCTTTATTAATTATTTCCTGACGTTCGACTAATGAAACATCTCGATCATCTTCTCTAGTCATCACCACTTTAGCACCGCGTTTCACCAATTCATCCCGCAGTAATTTAGAAACTACCAAGTTTACATCTTTTTCTGGATACCCAGTTGGACCAGTTGCACCAGATTCTTTACCACCGTGTCCCGGATCAAGTAAAATTTTAATACCAGATAAAGGTAGGCTTTTTCTGCTGTCAATATTTGGTGCATGGCGCAAAGTCAATACCAAAGTTGTATTGTCGTATTTCAGCTTATAGCCCCATTGTTGGAGCTTTTTGAGGTTAAATGTGTATTTGACTTGTTGTGGAGTCACCTGTTGCCAATCTAGGCGAGAAATTAAGGAGTCATCATCTAGGCGAATAGTATCTGTTTGAGCGATGGTATTGTAGAGAGTCAGCGCCAAGGAATTATTTCCCTGTTCGACACTCACCGGTACAGCCATTTGCAAGGGAAAACGGATTTCTGTTTCTCTAGCTAGTTGACGATATCCGACACTGCGAATTACTGTTTGTGGGGGAACTGCACCAGGGAGAATTTTGGTTTCTTTACCATTAATCCAAGCCCCATAGTCTAAGCGTAACCAATCGCCTTCTGTACCTGTAGCTGTTGCCCTTGTTCCTTGAGGCAAAGGTGTCAGTCGAGAATGATCTGTACTTGGACCCGTGCGGGCTACACCTGAAGCAGCTATTACCTCGACAACTGGTAACTGTACAGGTGCAAGAATTTGAATTTTGCCTTTACCGGTTTCAGTTGTTGTCTGACCATTCAATGTCAAACTAAATTGAGGTTGTCCTAAATCCCCAGTATTGGTAATTGTTGTACAACCTTGGTATTTGGTAATATTATAAATGGCAGCCTGATTACGCCCGGTTAAAATGCTAGAATTAGCTGGTAATTCGGCTGTTAAAGGTTGAGGTAAAAGATTAACAGTTTGATTAGCTAGTTTGACGGAGACATTAGCTTGAGGAGGTGCGATCGCGTCAAAACAAATCAGTTCTCCTGGTAATCTAGTAATATCAGCCGCAGGTGTCAGAGAATCTTTAGCAAAGCCTAAACCTTGTGGAAATTCTGGTTGAGTAGAAATCCTGTTGACTTTAATTTCGCGTTCTTGATTTTGGTAACGTATCTTAAACACATTCTCCCCCAACTGTAAGGGAAAACTAGGAGCAAAATGTCCAGCCTTACTACGTTTAACAGGTTTACCATTAATCAAGACTTGTCCAGTTGCGGGTGCTGTACCGATAAAAAATATTTTTTCCGTACTGGTTTGATGGTTTGCTGGGGGATAAACCACTAAAAGTGATGATTGTGCCACAGCAATGGACGGAGTACAAATAAAGCTAAATACTGCTAATCCTAAAAGTTTTTTCACGGTAAAAATAACCAAAAAAGATAAAAAGACTAATAACGTAAATTGTCAGAATCAGGTGGTTATCGAGCGAAGTCGAGATAATGTCCAGGATTAAAGGATTAACAGGATGAAAACAGAAATTTACTCACCAATTACCCATTACCAATTACCCATTACCAGGCTCAACCAGATAACTAACAACTTGAGTTAATATACTATTGCACCATTTTAAACCATTCAGTCACTCCATCAGCCAATATCTTGGCGATTTTTTGCTGTTGTTGAGGGTTGACTATCTCCTCCAACTCATTAGCATTTTTCATAAACCGAAATTCTAATAATACCGCAGGTGCCGCACTAGGACGAGTCAGGGCTAAGTTATTCCAAAATACACCAAAAGACGGTTGAGGAAGTTTATTAACTAGGTAATTATGTAAAAATACTGTGGGGTTATGTGCCTGGGGATGATACCAAAAACTGACTAAACCCCTAGTATTGGCAGTATTACTATTATCAGGTAAAAAGTTGTAATGAATGGAAAGAGAAATGGTCGGTTCTTCTTGATTAATTATCTCCTGACGTTGCACCAAAGAAACATCCTGATCATCATCCCTTGTCATTACCACTGTTG
Source organism: Dolichospermum compactum NIES-806 (assembly GCF_002368115.1). Lineage (NCBI taxonomy): Bacteria > Bacillati > Cyanobacteriota > Cyanophyceae > Nostocales > Aphanizomenonaceae > Dolichospermum > Dolichospermum compactum. The sequence continues at coordinate 5,089,836 of NZ_AP018316.1, forward strand.
CACCACGCTTGGCCAACTCATCCCGCAGTAACTTAGAAACTAGCAAATTTACATCTTTTGCTAAATATCCCGTCGGTCTACTTGAACCAGATTCTTTACCACCATGCCCTGGATCAAGTACAATTTTGATGCCAGATAAAGGTAAAAGTTTGCTATTTTTAAGTTTTGGTGGATGACGTAAAGTTAAAACCAACGTGGTATTGTCATACCTCAGCTTATAGCCCCACTGTTGGATATTTTTGAGGTTAAAAGTATATTTGACCTGTTTAGGGCTTACCTGTTGCCAATTTAGGCGAGAAATCAGGGGGTCATCATCTAGGCGAATAGTATCTGTTTGGGCAATGGTATTGTAAAGGGTGAGCATAAAGGAATTTTTTCCCTGTTCCACACTCACCGGCACAGCAGTTTCTAAGGGGAAACGAATCTCCGTAGCTTCAGCTAATTGCCGATAGCCCACACTCCGAATTATCGTCTGTGGTGCAACCGCACCTGATATAATTTTAGTTTCCTTGCTATTAATCCAAGCTCCATAGTCTAAGCGCAACCATTCACCGTCCTTACCCGTAACAGTTGCCATAGTTCCCTTTGGCAATGGTGTCAGTCTTGAATAGTCGTTACTAGATCCAGTGCGAGTAACGCCCGATTCTGATGCAATTTCCGCAACTGGTAACTGTGTCGGGGACAGAAGTTCGATTTTGCCCAAGCCAGTTTGAGTTATTCTTTGATCATTAATTTGTAAATTAAATTGAGGTTTTCCTAAATCAGCAGCATTTGCGACTGTTGTACAACCTTGGTATTTGGTAAGACTAGAAAGATTAGGCTGATTTAACCCTGTCAAAACACTTGAATTTGGAGGTAATTGTGCCTGGGAAGGTTGGGGTAAAAGGGCAATATTTTGATTTACTAGATTCACCCAGACAGTAGCTTGAGGTGGTGCAACTGCACTAAAACAAATTAATTCTCCTGGTAATCTGGCAATATCAGCAGCAGGAGTCAAGGAACCCTTAGCAAAGCCTAAACCTTGGGGTAACTCAGGTTGAGTAGATACCCTCCTGATCTTAATCTCTCGTTCTTGATTTTGGTAACGAACTTTAAATATATTTTCTCCTAACTGCAAGGGAAAACTAGGGGAAAAATGCCCAGCTTTGCTAAGGTTAATCAGCTTACCATTAATTAAAACCTGACCTTTGGGGGGGGCTGTACCGATAAAAAATATTTTTTCTGTGCTGGTTTGGTAGTTTGTAGGGGGAAAAACTACTAAAAGTGGTTCTTGTGCTAATGCAACTGAGGAGGTGAATAAGAAATTAAATAATACTAACCCTAAAAGTTTTTTCATGGACAAACACAGAAGATTTCAGAATAGGGACTGTGGCACAATAGCCAAGATGGAATCAAATATGAATGCAAAAGTGGCAATACATTGGCCTCAAACAAGAGAATTCAATCGGGTAAAATTCATCCTGCATACAAGCCTCCAACATTGTCTACACAAATTCTCCTTCGGGAACAAAATCTATTAAGAGTTGCTAGAAATTGAAAATACTATGACTAAGTTTATCTTTGTAACTGGGGGCGTTGTTTCCAGTATTGGTAAGGGAATTGTAGCAGCAAGTCTGGGACGTTTGCTTAAATCGCGGGATTATTCGGTTTCGATTCTTAAACTCGATCCCTATATTAACGTTGATCCAGGCACAATGAGTCCCTTTCAACATGGGGAAGTTTTTGTCACCCAAGACGGTGCAGAAACAGATTTGGATTTGGGACATTACGAGCGCTTTACTGATACTTCAATGTCTCGGTTAAACAGTGTTACTACTGGCTTAATTTATCAGTCAGTTATTAACAAGGAACGCCGAGGCGACTACAATGGAGGTACTGTTCAGGTAATTCCTCACATTACCAATGAGATTAAAGACAGAATCCTCAGAGTTGCTAAAGAAACTAATCCTTCCGCTGTGATTACGGAAATTGGTGGGACTGTAGGTGATATTGAATCGCTACCCTTTTTAGAAGCAATTCGCCAACTGCGAAAGGAAGTAGGAAAGCGTAATGTGTTATATATGCACGTTACTTTGTTGCCTTGGATTGCGGCGGCGGGAGAGATGAAAACCAAGCCTACTCAACATTCTGTGAAAGAATTGCGATCCATTGGCATTCAACCAGATATTTTAGTATGTCGGAGCGATCGCCCTATTCCTGTCGGCTTGAAACAAAAGTTATCAGAGTTTTGTGATGTCCCTGTAGAATGTGTTATTACCAGTCCAGATGCCCGCAGTATCTATGAAGTCCCAGTCATTTTAGAACGGGAAGGATTAGCCGAACAAGTTCTCAACTTACTGCAAATGGAACAACGTCAACCCAATATGACCCAATGGGAAACGATGGTAGACAGGATGTATAATCCTAAACACACCGTCGAAATTGCCATTGTTGGTAAATATGTGCGGTTAGGTGATGCCTACCTTTCTGTGGTTGAGTCTTTACGTCATGCGGCTATTGCGACTCATGGTGATTTGCGTCTGCGGTGGGTAAACTCGGAAGTTTTGGAAAATGAACCACCGGAAAACTATCTATCAGGTGTTGATGGTATCATCGTTCCTGGTGGTTTTGGTAGTCGGGGGATAGACGGTAAAATTGCGGCGATTAAATACGCCCGCGATCGCCAAATTCCCTTTTTAGGTTTATGCTTAGGAATGCAGTGTTCCGTGATTGAATGGGCGAGAAATGTCGAAGGCTTATCTAGTGCCAATAGTGCTGAATTTGACCCATATACGGACAATCCAGTTATTAACCTCTTACCAGAACAGCAGGATGTGGTAGATTTAGGCGGAACAATGCGCTTAGGGTTATATCCTTGTCGCGTACTTCCCAACACCCTAGCTTTCCAACTTTATCAAGAAGAAGTCATTTATGAACGTCACCGTCACCGTTACGAGTTCAATAATGTCTACCGCAGTCAGTTATTAGATTCTGGTTATTTGGTCAGTGGCACATCTCCAGATGGTAGATTAGTGGAAATTGTCGAATATCCCAAACATCCCTTCTTTATCGCTTGTCAATTTCACCCCGAATTTCAATCTCGCCCTAACGCACCTCATCCCTTATTCAAAGGATTGATGACCGCTGCCATTTCTCAATCCCATTCTGCAACTGCTACACCTAAGCCTGTAAAAGTTTCTTAATAGGACAGGTGACAGGTGCTACGCCACGGGGACAGGGAACAGAAAAATTCAGTTGTATAATTAACTCTGTCCCATTATTTAATAGACATCTCCGATAAATAATGTAGAGACGTTCCATGGAACGTCTCTACAAAGGTTTTAGGATACGCATATTTGTCTAATTGTTAATGCTAACTTAGCAGCGCCTACCATACCGGCTGCATTTCCTAATTCTGCTGGGAGAATTTGCAAACCTGCGCGAGATGTTGGTAAAACCCGTTTTTCGATTTCTGCTGTTAATGACGGTAAGAAAAACTCAAAACTCGCACTCACACCACCACCAATAATAATGGCTTGGGGTGTTAGCACATAGAGTAAACTGGTTAATCCAATTCCTAAATCTTTACCATATTCTTGCCAAAAAGTCAAGGCTTCTGGATCTCCAGCTTGGGCGAGTGCGCCTAACTCTGCGGGTTCTTTGCCTGTACGACGGCGGATAGCAGATATGGAAGTATGTTGTTCTAATGAACCTTGATTACCACTATTGCACATCGGTCCATCAGGATTTAAGCTGATTAAACCTAATTCTGCTGCTGCACCTTGATGACCGACAAATAATTTACCATCAAGAATAATTGCCCCACCAACGCCAGTTCCCAAAGTTAGTAAAATCAAATTGGGGAAACTTCGACCTGCACCTAACCAAGCTTCTCCTAAACCAGCGCAGTTAGCGTCATTTGCCAAAATTGTTGGTTTACCCGTTTTCGCTTCTAACCAATCTGCTAAGGGGACATCATGCCATCCTATAAGATTAATGGCAACTTTAGCAATTCTTCCCGTAGCATCAGCAGGCCCCGGAGTACCCAAACCAATGGCGATACTTTCATTATTGGGGTCAATTTGGGCGATCGCATCTACTATTGTAGATAATACAGCTTCTGGTGTTGCCGGCTGGGGAGTATTCACAGATAAAGATTGCAAACAATTTCCATCCGCTGTAAACCGCCCCAACTTAATCGCAGTTCCCCCTAAATCAATACCAATTACTTGCTGCACAATGTTAATTTATTCTATAAAAACTACATAAGAGATTAATATATCATTTTTTAAATCTATGCTCTCAGTTTGCGACATAAATTGGTGATTAGATATATAGAGTTTGAGATCAGGTAGAATCTAACTATAAATATAGTAGTTAATCAAATGGATATTACACAACTTAAACATCAGGCTGATATTTATCTCAAGCAGGGAGATTTTACAGCAGCTATCAATCTTTATGAAAAATGTATTGAATTAGTTCCTAACTTAATTTCTAATTATTGGTATTTAGCATTAGCTTTGTTATTGCAAGGAAACTAAATTGAATGTCAATCAATTTGGTTATCAACTTTTACTAATAGCAACTTGGATTTACAAGACAATGATTTAAGAGGGTTTATTATTGGTGGATTAGTAATTTAATAGGTTTGGATTACTATTATTTACTGGGTGAAACTCTTCCGGGTTGGCATCTTCATCATCTTATCTATCCTAAAAATTTCTCAGAAGATATACTGATAAATGTCAAAGATTTATTAAAGCTGGTGCAAATAGCAGATATCACATGAACCCCAACTCCGCTTATTAGGAGGGGGCTATGATCATTTCTTTGTATTGACGATTCGTACATTAGCAATTGGGTATGAAGTTTTGTGTGCCTGTTGCCAATCTGTGATTGGTGCGCCTTTTAAAATACCAGATAAGGCTACAGAAAGCATTAACCCACCTGTAGCAGCCGCAATTAAAGTAATATTATCGTTCACAAAACTCTCTCAGGTTGTCAGTTGTTAGTTGTCATTAGTTATTTTTTGCCAATGACCAATAACCAATGACCAATGACCAATAACTAATGATTAACGACTATTTTCTCTTCTCAGACGAGGATTGACAAATTCATTTAACCCCTCACCAAGTAGTGATAACCCTACAACTAAAGTTGTCATTGCTAAACCAGGAAATAAGGTAGTCCACCAAATGCCTGTAGGTAGTGCTTCTAGAGCTTGTTTTAAATCATATCCCCATTCCGGTACTTCTTCGGGTAATCCTAAACCTAAAAATCCTAAACCACCTAAGACTAAGATGGCATCTGCGGCGTTGAGAGTAAAGAGGACGGGGACGCTTTGAATAACATTGAAAAATAGATACCGTGATAAGACAGCCCAGGTAGAAGCACCCATTGCTTGTGCAGCTTCGATGTACACTTCAGTTTTAACGCTAACGGTGTGGTTACGAACTACGCGATAATATTGGGGAATGTAGGCTATGCTAATAGCGATCGCAGCATTTAAGATACCTCTTCCCACGACAAAAGCCAATGTTACCGACAGTAGCAATCCTGGCAATGTATAAATACTATCCATAAAGAACAGTAGAGCTTTATCTAATTTTCCTCCCAAATAACCGCTAACCATTCCCAACGGCACACCAATAATCATACTCAAAGATGTTGCTAAAGTCACAACTTGCAACGCCGCTTGCACACCAAACACACTGCGAGAAAAGACATCATAACCTAAACGACTTGTGCCAAACCAATGTTTAGCCGAAGGTGCTTCATGAATAGGGTTAGCAAGAAATTCCTTCGGGTTTTGCAACCACCCCCAACCTTGAAAAACAGGAGCAAAAAAGGCTAAAAAGATGAAAAATAGAGTCATACCCAACCCAATCTGCATTAATCGCTGGGAGAGGCTAGGATTTTTCGGAAATTTCCAGAAATTCGGTAATTGCTTTTTTGTGATTGTCATCTAAACACCGGCTTTAAAAATTTGATTAGCAGTTAAATTTAACTCTGGCCAACTTGGTGATATTATCAGGTCATTATCTCTAAACTGACTAACTTGATATTCTTCATCTATTAGGTGATAAATAGAAATAGTTGGTTGTTTGGGATTGCCAATAAATGCTCTACCACCTAAAGCAGCATAATCAACAATCCAATATTCAACAATCCCCATTTGTTCATAATCAGCCAGTTTTTTGTGGTAATCATCACGCCAATTTGTACTGACAATTTCCACCACAAGAGGAACAGACGCAGATTCACTAATAGTAGACTGTTTTTTCCACAAAGGTTCATTGACGAGATTAGACCGATTTAACAGTATTATGTCTGGTAAGTATGCTAATTTGCTGTTTGCTGATTTGATTAAAGCTGTTTTGGGGATAAAATAAGGAAGTTTTAGCCGACTAAACTCTAATGTAATTTGTGTAGCTAAAAATCCAACAATTTCTTCATGATCTCCTACGAGTGGTGTCATTTCTACAATTACTCCATTATGTAATTCATAGCGGACTTCTGTATTTGGATACCACTCTGTAAACTCTTCAAAGCTGACTAATTTAGTTTGAGGTAAAGCTTGAATCATAATTTACCCGCCTATAAAATTGTAGAGTGAGTTAGCTATAGTGTAACCTCCCCATCCATAGAAATTTCTGCTGAGAATTAAGGGCATTATCCGTTGCCCAATTTCTTAATAACACTGTATCAAATTTGCAGCCCATAATTATATCAAAAAAGTAACGCAACTGCATTGTTTGGGCAATAATAGCCTAACTGAGACAAAACAAATACAGGAAATGGGGTCTGTCTGCCCATTCCCAAACTACAATAAGAACATATATCCGAATATTTTGATTAATTTGCTCTATGTCAGTTTTAGCAGCGATCGCAGTCTTGGCTATTTTGATCTTAGTACATGAGTTGGGACATTTCATAGCCGCCCGTTCTCAAGGCATTTATGCTAACCGCTTCTCCCTGGGGTTTGGTCCGATTCTTTTGAAGTACCAAGGATCAGAAACAGAATACACTATCCGTGCCTTCCCCTTGGGTGGTTTTGTCGGCTTTCCCGACGATGATCCAGATAGCGAAATTCCCCCCAATGACCCGAATTTGCTGCGTAACCGCCCAGTTTTAGACCGTGCTATAGTCATTAGTGCCGGTGTCATCGCCAATTTAATCTTTGCGTATTTAATGTTGGCTTTGCAACTGGGAATCGTTGGTATACCCCAAGAATTTCAGTATCAACCAGGTGTACTTGTCAAACCTGTAAACGAACAATCCGTCGCTTATCAAGCAGGGATTCGGGAAGGAGACATTATTCTCGCTGTGAATGGTCAAGAAATTCCACTAGGTAAAGATGCCACCACATTATTAACCAAGGAAATCCAAACCCACCCTAATCAAGAAATTGACCTCAAAATTCAACACGAAACCCAACAAACCAACCTGAAACTAACACCTAAACAAGGTGCTGATGGTAAAGGTGTCGTAGGAATTGAATTAGGTCCAAATGGTAAAGCAATTTATCGCCGTCCTCAAGATATTGTCGAGATTATCAAACTTGCTGCTAATCGCTTCCAACAGTTAGTGGTGGGAACATTTCAAGGTTTTGGGCAATTAATTACTAATTTTGGGCAAACGGTGGGACAAGTTTCAGGACCCGTGAAAATCGTCCAAATTGGCGCACAATTAGCAGCTAGTGATAGCACAAATTTATTTTCTTTTGCGGCAATTATTAGTATTAACCTGGCAATTATTAATATTTTGCCTCTTCCCGCTTTAGATGGTGGACAATTAGCCTTTTTACTCATTGAAGGATTATTTGGTAAACCTTTACCTAACAAAATTCAAGAAGGTGTGATGCAAACTGGCTTAGTGTTACTTTTAGGATTAGGTATTTTCCTAATTGTCAAAGAAACAACCCAATTAACATCCCAGCTAGAATGGGTACAAAAATTGTTTCAGTAAATATACAGCAGGATTCAGGATTCAGAAGTAGAACTGGCTTTGTGTATAGGTTTCAATTTATATTTTGTATCTCCTAACTACGCACCCTGCTGTATATTTACTGATTAGCGTCAGTTGCCAGTTAAGCAATAGATGAGTAAATTCAAAAAACTATTGACAACTGACAACTGACCACTAACAACTAAACAATCACAAGAGAAAATTGATTGACTCGTAAATCATTAACCAAAAAACAACGGGCTTTAGAAATCCTTTCCCGTATTCAGCATCTTTATCCAGACGCAACTTGCTCCCTAGATTATGCCACCCCTGTACAATTATTAGTAGCAACTATTCTTTCCGCTCAATGTACAGATGAAAGGGTAAACAAAGTAACGCCAGGATTATTTGGCAAATTTCCTGACGCGGAAAGTTTAGCAAATGCAAATTTAACAGAGTTAGAAGAATTGGTACGTTCGACAGGATTTTATCGCAATAAAGCTAAGAATATTCAAGGTGCTTGTCGAATGATTGTTCAGGATTTTAACGCTGTTGTTCCCAACAAAATGGAAGACTTATTAAAACTTCCAGGAGTAGCCCGAAAAACTGCAAATGTGGTTTTAGCTCATGCTTATGGTATTAATGCTGGAGTAACTGTAGATACTCACGTAAAGCGTTTGAGTCAGCGTTTGGGATTGACAAAAAATACCGAACCTGTGGGAATTGAAAAGGATTTAATGAAGTTATTACCCCAACCAGACTGGGAAAATTGGTCAATTAGATTAATTTATCATGGTCGGGCTGTCTGTAAAGCCCGTTCTCCTAGTTGTGATATTTGTAAGTTGGTTGACTTGTGTGATATGAATTTATCTGACGCAAAGTCCCAAAAAACAAAGTAACTCATTCATAATCTAAATGAGTCATTGCAATCCTACAGGACTTACGCAACTGGCACATTGGTAGGGTGCTTTACTACTGCATAAATCCTGCCAATAAACAGATTATTGATATCTGACGTGGTTGGTGAGCTTGCCGAACCACACCCGACAACAGATTTTTAGTGTGACTGAGGTAATTAATAAAGATGCTATTTTTGATTATTACAATTCATCAAAATAATAAGTTACCACTCCAGAAATGGGGTCATTACCAATTCTGATATGATTTGATTTCAGCATTTCTTGGAGTGTAGCTTCGACTTCTCCAAAACTCATTCCTGTAGCCTTAACACCTTGAGTTACAGTTAAACTACCACCCTTAGCTTCTGCGGCTTCTATTAGTTTAACAATCATTGGTTTCTCCGCCGGTTTGTGAACTTGGGAAATAAATATCCGTTCATTCATGGATACGCCTAAAGGTGATAAACCTGCTTTTAGTAGCAATTTCTGCTCATATTCGTCTACCATATTAGGTATGATTAATAAATCATAGATTTGTCCCAAGTAAAAGAACCCACAGGTAAAGAACCATAATAAACCAGTAGCCGTTTTACCATTATATAAGCGATGTAAACCACCTATTCCCAAAAAACCAGCCCCACACAAGAGGTAAGAGACAAGAAGACGGTCTTTATGTTCAGTATTTTTTATAGTCATCTTATTTATGTCCATTAGGATTTACTGGTTTAAAAACCCACACTGCAATTAACTACCCTTGGTTAGTCTTCGATTCCCCAATTAACCATTATATTTATTTATTACCATGATTTCCCTTTCACCTGAACTCCAAGCTAGACTTTCCACACCTCTAAAGATTGGCTCATTTGAGGTTAAAAGCCGTGTTTTACAGTCTCCTCTATCAGGGGTGACAGATATGGTATTTCGGCGTTTAGTGCGTCGTTATGCCCCAGAATCTATGGTGTATACAGAAATGGTAAATGCTACAGGCTTACATTATGTTAAGCAATTACCAATAATTATGGAAGTAGATCCTAACGAACGTCCAATTAGTATTCAATTATTTGATTGTCGTCCCGATTTTTTAGCAGAAGCAGCTATAAAAGCAGTTGCTGAAGGTGCAGATACTGTTGATATTAATATGGGATGTCCTGTGAATAAAATTACTAAAAATGGTGGTGGTTCTTCTTTATTACGTCAACCAGAAATTGCGGAAGCAATTGTGCGGGAAGTTGTCAAAGCAGTAGATGTTCCTGTAACTGTAAAAACCCGCATTGGTTGGAATGATCAGGAAATTACTATTCTTGATTTTGCGAAAAGAATGGAAGGCGCAGGAGCAAAAATGATTACTGTGCATGGACGCACTCGCGCTCAAGGTTATAATGGTAATGCACGGTGGGAATGGATAGCTAAAGTCAAGGAAATTTTATCAATTCCTGTGATTGGGAATGGAGATATTTTTTCTGTGGAAGCTGCGGTAAAATGTTTAGAACAAACTGGTGCAGATGGAGTAATGTGTTCTCGTGGAACTTTAGGTTATCCCTTTTTAGTTGGTGAAGTTGATCATTTCTTAAAAACTGGAGAATTATTAACACCACCTAACCCAATTCAACGCTTAGAATGTGCCAGAGAACATCTTTTTGCTTTGTGGGAATACAAGGGAGATAGGGGAGTCCGTCAGGCTCGTAAACACATGACTTGGTATGCTAAAGGCTTTATGGGTGCGGCTGATTTACGGGGTAAATTAAGTTTAATGGAAACTGTCCAACAAGGTTTAGATTTAATTGATGGTGCGATAGAAAGATTAGCAAATGGTTATGAAGTTGAAGAAGAAGTACCAGCTATTATTGCACTTTAGCATTGATTTCTAGGTTAGGTTAAGCGATAGGTTAACACAAGCTAAGGAATATGAATTAAATAAAGTGCAAAAGTAGGGTGTGTTAGCGACAGCGTAACGCACCATTTCAGGTTAAGTCAGAATTGCAGGTTATTAAATTTGCGTTCCTAAGTGCGATCGCTAATTCTTTAAACTCCCATTTTTCATAACAAACCTCGATAACGAATAAAAATCAAAATCACAGCCCAAGAACCTAATGCTACTTTAACAGCAACTAGGATATTTAATATTGGCAGAATTCCACCACTAAATAATGTTCCTAACTCTCCATGTGGTAATTCCATTCCTGACAAAGTTATCACTGCTAAAACAATGAAAACTAATACGGAAACCTTTTCCCAGATAGCCGCGTGCCAACGTTGGTAAATATCCTGCATCCATTGGTATGATGAGGTAATTGCTATCAGTCCGATTGCTGTCCCTCCAGCGACTCCAGCCGCAAAACCACCCCCCGGACTCAAATGCCCCCTAATTGCTAATTCAATGCCCACTAATGCCGCAATTGTCGCCCCTAGACGAGCTAATATTATTGATGGTTGATCTTTAAATTGATAGATGCTGCAAGATGGTTTTTCATTAGCTAATAAAAAATTAGCTCCGAGAATGGCAATAGTAAAAACAATAACTTCAAAGATTGTATCATATAGCCGATTTCTGAAAATAATTCCTGAGACTGCATTAGGAACTCCACTTTCTTTTACCACTGTTTCCACAGTAGAAATATCTAGTAAATTCGGTTCTGAATGAGGCATAATCAACATTTTCACAAATAAAGCTATTCCGGCTAAAATGTAAACTAATTTCATAAAGTTTGCTCCCCTGAATCTAAAACATTGAAATATTTTAAAGTGGTTTTTGGTGATGAAAGTTCACTTTTTACGATGTTGTAAATGCGTTGCACTCTAATCACAGTTTGGTATGTTTCTTCTGCTTCCACAACCTTGTCTAATTGCACACAACTAGCATGAATTTCTTTTTCAATTAGTGCCTGTTGTAAAGTTTCTTGAGTAGGATAAGGTACAAGTTCTAGACGCAAATAATGTTTATTAAAAATGCTGCGGAAATCGTTTATTAATTGTTGAAAATTTCCATCTTGATTTTTTTCTATTGATTGATATTCCATGATCCCAAGACGTAATACTAAGGATGAACGAACTGCGATCGCATACAAAGTAATTGATAGCATTGTTCCCATTAATGCTTCTGTTAAAGCCACATCTGCTGCACCCAAAACTGCATCTACCATTGCCGCAACTGCACCCAGTACCCCACGAATTACTAAGGCATGATAGGGGTTAGTTTGAGTTACTAACATTCCCGCAGTTAAGGGTAATAAAGCAATGATTAAATAGAGATAAGTATCATTCATTTTTTGCCTCTTCTGTTGAACAGTATGCTAATACATAACCAAGCATAGTATTCCAAATTGCTAAGGAAATAATGCCAAGAATAAGTAGTGGCCATTCACTGGGTATTTTCAGTAACAGTCCGACAATAATCATCATTGAACCTAAAGTATCAGCAACAGAAAGTCCATGTAATTTGAATAATACTGATCTGTTGCTGACTAAATGAGAAGTTCCCCAAAACCAGAAAACTATGCCTATACCTATGCAGGTATAACTAAGAAAGTTGATCATACTTCACCTAATCTTCTGAGTATATGTGCTAATAACATTAATCCGGCATTTCCTACTGTCAAAATAATCGCTGCAACTACACCAATCATCCAATCATCGCGCAAAACGGAAACTACGAGAATCATGATAGCCACTTTACTGGAAATGCTGCCAAATGCTAACATCAACTGCCAAGTATCATCTGTTTTCCAGGCTTCATAGATGGGAATTAGTAAAGCCAAAATCATTGCTATTAAGACTATTTCTAAGTTCATGCTTGTTTTTTCCTGGGTTTAATATAGTGAACTTCATACCATCCTTCTTCGTGGTATTTCAAAACTATGGTTTTAGGGGTAAAGGTAATCAGAAATATATCGAAAAAAACCAATAATGGTGATCTGTTGAGTTTGACTTTCTCCATGATAATTTCTTCTTGTTTATGGGGACGGAAGATAATTTCAAATGCCTCCATAAAAGCTACCGGAATGGCAACAAAGATTTTAATTATTACCTTTAACCAAGATTTTAATTTTTCTGGTGATGACTTACCACGTGGTAAAAGTAAGGCAATAATTACACCGATGATAATATTTGTTACACTCACATTCGCTGTGAGTAATAACCAAATTGACAGTCTTAATATGAAATGTCCAATCATGGGAAAGCCATCCAAAATAATATGATTAAAGTTAGACTCATGACACCAACTAAATGCTCAAATTCTTCAAATACACGAGGTAGAGATATTGATAAATTTTTGAAAATTAAATGATATCCTAACCACCCCGCAGCGATAATTGCGATTGCTTTTGTAATATTGGTGATTTCATAAGCTGGAAGATAGATAATATTTGCCACAAATAATCCAGTAATCAAAAAGATTACTGATATCCAAAAACCGGATTTTGTTTTTTGTTCTTCTGCTGTTGTATGGGGGAGAAAAATAAATTTGGCAAAAGATATGGCTGTACCAACTGCGGCAATATTCATCAGTATCAATTGCCAAGATTCTAAATTTTTCGTCGTTGATACTTTTGCTGCAAACCCTGATAACAAAGGAAAACCAGAAATTGATAAACTAGCAATAACTAAAGGTATCCAAATTGTTGTATGAATGGGTTTATTTTGCAGTTCTTTAAAATTGCGACTGGGTAAAGAACCCGCAATCAAAAACAAAGATGATTTGACTAATCCATGAGTGAGGGCATAAAATCCACCTACAGCCGGTGCAGCGAGAATCCAGCCTAACTGGGAAATAGTGCTAAATGCTAACAGGCGCTTGGTATCCTTTTCAAATACAGCATAGGAGACACCCATTAAAGCTGTTCCCATACCAAAAATTCTGACTATGGTATCAATTTCTTCGGAAACGAATGCACAACGTAATAAAGGCAAAACACTGGCTTTAACGACAATTCCTGACATCAATGCGGAAACTGGTGTTTCTGATTCAGAATGAGTTAAAGGTAGCCATAAACCGGATACAAAAATCCCCGCTTTGATTAATAATCCCAGAAAAATTAATGCTAGTGCTTCTGGTGGTGATCCCTTTAAACTGGCAAAACTAAAGGAATGATGTGTCTGATAAACCAGCACTGCACCAACCAGATAAAACAACATTGCAGTATTACTAACAAAGAGATACCGTAAACCTACCCAAATTGAGCGATCGCTACGAGAATAAGCAATTAATAAAAAAGCCGCAATACCGCTTACTTCTAACGCCACATATAGACTAATGAAATCTGCACAGACAAAGGCAGCATTGAGGCTACCATGCACAATAATCATCTGGGCATAGAAAAAAGCCGTTTTATCACTGCGCCAGCAGTAGAGGGCAACAGCAGCCGTTACCAGTGCATTTGTTAAAATAAAGTAACCACTTAAATCATCGGCTACTAAAGTAATACCAAAACTATCCAGTAAATTCAGGGTGATGGGTGATCGTTCGATAAATAGCTGCAACCCATAAGCAGCAGAAGCAATAGTCCCCCACAATGTCAAATGTCGGTTAAGTTTGGGGACTAGAAAAATGATGAATCCTAGAAAAAATGGGGTAGCAATCCAAGTCAGTGTAATGGTATTCATGGTGTATTATTTTTCTCAATCTCGTTACTTTCCAATGTGGGATTATCCCGTGCTAATTTCATCACACCAACTAGCATCAAAGCCTGTATCGAGAAACCGATGACTATTGCTGTTAATATCACTGCTTGGGGAACAGGATCAGCATAAGCAATATTTTTTACATCTGAAATAATGGGAGTAAATAACCCTTCTCGTGATGCAATTAGTACATAAAAGGCAATCACACCTGTACTCATCACATCCATAGAGACTATTTTCATGACCAGGTTTTTTTTGAGGATAATCCCAAAAAAACCACAGAGTATTGTTACCAGTACACACGCTTCTAACACGGGAATTATTTAATTTTATGATAAAGTGCTAACTCTATATAAGCACGAATTTTTAGTGCCAGATTAAATTTGCCACTAAAATATTCTTATGATTATTATAGGTATACCTAGATGATTTATGTTTTTACAACTTTTAAAGTTCTCAAACTACTATCTGCACAACCTGTAATAAAACCACCCATTTTTTGAATTTCTTGCAAATATTCTAAAGCTGATTTTGTAATGAGTTCTCCAGGCATTAATACAGGAATTCCTGGAGGATAAGGGCAAATAATTTCCGCACAAATCCGGTTTTGAGTTTTCTCGAAAGACAAGATTTCACTATTAGCAAAAAAAGCTTCACGGGGAGAAATAGATATAATATTACTTGTATTATTTTTTCTGGGTTTACACAATATATTTTGAATTTCTAATGGATTAATACGACTAAGATTATTTAGAGATATAATTAAATTTTGAATATCTGTTTCTGTATTTCCTAAGCTAATAATAAATGTGAGATTTTGCCAAGATGAAAATTCTGGAGTTACATTAAATTTCTCATCTAAAATTTCTTCGGCTGCAAAGCCAGTAAACCCTAATTTACTAACATTAACTGTTAATCTAGTTTTATCTAAATCTATAAATTCCGGTGATTTTTCTTTTTGAGAAAGGGGAGTAGATAAACCAGGAATTTGATTAATTTGAATTCTGGCGGCTTTCCCTAATTCTAAAGTTTGAGACATGAGCTTTTTTCCATGTATTGCCATTTGCTGACGGGCAGCATCTAGAGAAGCCAAAAGGATAAAACTAGGACTGGTAGATTGTACTAATTGTAAGGCTTTATTGACTCTATCAATATCAATGATTTTACCTTGAATATGTAACATTGATGCCTGTGTCATTGCCCCCAGTGTTTTATGAATTGATTGTACAGTTAAATCTGCACCTGCGCTTAAAGCTGATATGGGTAAATCGGGATGAAAATGGAAATGTGCGCCATGTGCTTCGTCTACAATTAAGGGAATATTATATTGATGAGTAAGGTGTACAAATGCCAGCAAATCTCCACAAACACCATGATAGGTAGGATAAACTATCAGCACTGCTTTGGTATCTGGATGTTGTATTAATGCTGCTTTTAATGCTTCTGGTGTAATGCTGTATGCAATATCTAAATCTGAGTTGTATGCAGGATTTATAAAAATAGGAATTGCACCAGAAAGAATCAATCCAGAAATAACTGAAGAATGGACATTTCGCGGCAGAATAATTTTATCTCCCATTTTGCAAGTAGCAAGAATTGCTGCTTCAATTCCACAGGTAGAACCATTAACTAAAAACCATGTTTTCTCAGCCCCAAAAGCCTCCGCTGCGAGTTCTTGGGCTGCGAGAATTACGCTTTCTGGTTTGAATAAATTATCTAACTTTGCTAATTCCGTTAAGTCAGCCCGAAAGACATCTTTACCGATTAAATCGGTTAAGAATGGGGAAATGCCAGTACCGCGTTTATGTCCTGGGGTGTAAAATGGGGCGTGAGGACGGTTTTTACAGGCTTTTAAGGCATCTATCAGGGGGGTTTGGTTTTGATTGAGCATTTTTGGCGGAAAACCAGCGATAAACATTAAGTATCTGCTAGACTACACAAATGTTTATTCTGTTTTATTTATATGTATACCTACAAGCTAAATCGCATTATATTCAACAACGGCTTAGAATTGCAACCGGGAAATATTACTGTTATTATTGGTCCCAATAATGCTGGAAAAAGCCGTGCTTTGAAGGATATTGCTGGGAAAACAACGAAAGAACGATCTTTGCAAGGAATTGTTGTTACTGATGTTGAGTGGACATCTCCAGCTAGTTTACAAGAGATACGCGATATCTACAATGTAGAGCGATATCAAGATGAAAATGGTAGTTGGATGTTCCGTACATTAGCCAGGACTTACGCAACTGGCACATTGGTAGGGTGCGTCAAATATCAACAATCTGTTTATTTGCAGGATTTATGCAGTCTGACGCACCCTACAACAGATTTTTGGTGTGACACTTGCGTAAGTCCTAAATCCATGTGGTGAGTTAGAGTCTATGCTGGTACAACAAGGTATTGCATACACAACAGATAAAAAAGAATGGATTACAAGGGCGTTGAAACTTTTACCTAGACTGGAAGTTAATGAAAATGAATACCCTTGGAAATTTATTAAAGCAATCCAAGAGTATCTTTTGGATGTAAATTAGTAAATAACATAAATATATTTCTTAGCTATGTCTACAGATGCCTAAGTTAATATACCTTCAAAGCTAAATTAGGCGATCGCTATTTCTGCTATACAATAATGTCACCCTCAAGAAAATATCCCCATGATTGAAATTATATTTCTCGTTGAAGATGATCCAGATGGTGGTTATACAGCCACAGCATTAGGTCAATCAATTTTTACTCAAGCTGATGATATAGAAACACTGAGAGTAATGATTCGTGACGCTGTTCACTGTCATTTTCCTAATGAACAAAAACGTCCTAAAATTATTAACTTACAACACATTATCTAAACAAAATGAACTTAAAAGATATCAAAATAAAATTATTCCCCATCTTCAAAATTATATCCATTACACTCACAACTAGTGCAGCCGGCTTAGAATTATGGAATATCCAAACATCAATCACTAACAGTCAAATACCAAGTGTCTTAACTCCAGCTTTAATTATCACTCATATTGTGCTGTTGGCTCATTTTCTCGAAGCCTTAATTGCTGCTTATTATGCACCTGCTCACAATCAAGCATCAATCAAATATGCGGTTTATACATTTTTTGTGGGTATATTTGGTTTATTAGAATTATTTAACAATGATCAAGAACAAGGATGAAAGGACTAGCGCTGATTTAATCTTGTTACTAAACTTTGTTTGTGTTCGACAACCGCTTATTATACAATATACACAGAATGTCAGTGCAAAATAAATCCTGGCTTTAGGCTACGTCCCTTATTTGATAGCCTGCACGGCGTAGAAGTAGCACAGGTGTGTCCTCTTGAGTGGGGCGCACCTTTAAGGGTTTTGGGCATTTTTCTGATAAGCTCGAAAATTGTGTTAAATATGACACGATTGACTATGTATTTCTAGATTGAATACTAGAGTGTTTATGCTTTTTAAGGTTTAATAAAGACTAAATCTAGTATTATCGAAAAGTCGGAAATTAGGTGTGGTGTGAAAATCAAGACAGGAGTGAACAAAATGGATTTACGTGTAGATGCGTTGCAAATCCTTAAAGACACTAGTAGAACTTTTTATATCCCAATTAGTATTTTACCATCAGGATTACAAGAAGCAGTGGCATCAGCATACTTGTGTATGCGTGCCATTGACCAAATTGAAGACGATCCAAACTTGGATAACGAGACTAAAAAACGCCTGTTGCAGAATATTAGCCTCACATTGCAAGCTGGAGTAGATGGTTTTCCGCTGGATGCTTTCTCTGTAGGTTTTAAAGGTTACGAAAATTCTTTACAAGAAGTTAGTTTAAGGATTAGAGAATGGTCAATATTAGCCCCTGAAAGTATTGCTCCGCGAATTTGGGATGCAACAGCGGCAATGGCTGATAGAATGGCTTATTGGGCAGATAAAAATTGGAAAATAGAAACAGAAGCGGATCTAGACCGTTATACATTTGGGGTGGCTGGTGCTGTGGGCTTGTTACTCTCAGATTTATGGAACTGGTATGATGGAACTCAAAGCAACCGCACTCAAGCCATAGGATTTGGTAGGGGTTTGCAAGCGGTCAATATTCTGCGAAACAATGGTGAAGACCTCACTCGTGGGGTCAACTTTTACCCAGCAGGTTGGGATAATGACAATCTCCAAGAATATGCCCGTCGCAATCTTATCTTAGCAGATGCCTATACGAACTCTCTGCCCAATGGACCGGCTTTGCAGTTTTGCCAAATTCCTTTGGCTTTGGCTCATGGCACTCTAGATGCTTTGGCTAGTGGTAAGGAAAAACTCAGTCGCAGTGATGTTGTTTCCCTGATTGAAAACCTGATGGGTATAAACGCCAAAGCCAGTTAGGAAATAGGGAACGGGGAACAGCCGAGTTGAGGTAAATTCCCATTACCCATTACCAAAATAAAAAATTTGTGCGTGATAACTATTCATGAAAACTACTTTATTTCTGAGTCCACCTTCTTTTGATGGGTTTGATGGTGGTGCGGGGGCGCGATATCAAGCAAAACGAGAAATTACTTCTTTTTGGTATCCGACTTGGTTAGCACAACCAGCGGCTTTAGTTCCTGGTAGTAGGTTAGTTGATGCACCTCCTCATGGGCAAACTGTGGATGAGGTCCTGAAAATTGCCAAGGATTATGAATTGGTAATTATGCACACTAGTACCCCATCTTTGGCTAATGATGTTAAGTGTGCTGAAGCTATCAAACAACAAAACCCCAATGTACAAGTTGGGTTTGTGGGGGCGCACGTTGCGGTTTTACCAGAGGCAACTTTGCGAGAAAATCCGGTAATTGATTTTGTGTGCCGCAATGAGTTTGATTATACTTGTAAGGAATTAGCAGAAGGAAAACCTTGGGATGAAATCAAGGGTTTGAGTTACCGGGATAAGTTGGGGAATATCCACCAAACTGAGGAACGTCCTTTGATTCATGATTGGGATGCTATGCCCAGTGTGTTGCCGGTTTATGCTCGTGATTTGGATATTAGCAAGTATTTTATTGGCTATTTGCAACATCCTTACATTTCTTTTTATACTGGGCGGGGTTGTCCAGCCAAATGTACTTTTTGTTTATGGCCACAAACTATTGGTGGACATTTATACCGTCATAAAAGCCCCGATGCTGTAGGCAGAGAAATGGAAGAGGCTAAGGTTCTCTTTGGGGACAAGGTGCGGGAGTATATGTTTGATGATGATACTTTTACCATTGACAAGCATCGAGCGATCGCAATTAGTAAACACATGAAGCTACTCAATTTAACTTGGAGTTGCAATGCCCGTGCAAACTTGGATTATGATACTCTAAAAACTTTACGAGATAATGGTTTAAGATTGTTATTAGTAGGTTTTGAATCTGGCAATCAAGAAGTTCTCAATAATATCAAAAAAGGTATTAAGCTAGAATTGGCGCGAGAATTCATGAAGAATTGCCATAAACTTGGTATTACTGTACATGGAACTTTTATTATCGGGTTGCCAATAGAAACTAAGGAAACTGTAGAAGAAACAATTCGCTTTGCTTGTGAGTTGAGTCCCCATACAATTCAAGTTTCTATTGCTGCACCTTATCCCGGTACAGAGTTGTATGAACAAGCCAGAGAAAAAGGTTGGTTTGCGAATGAGTCTTTAGTCGCAACTTCCGGTATTCAAACTTCAACTTTGCAATATCCCAGTCTTTCGAGTGCAGAAATTGAAGATTCGGTTGAAAAAATGTATCGCAAATTTTACTTCCGTCCGAAAGCAATTATTCCGATTGTGCGGGAAATGTTGGCTGATAGACAAATGTTAGTTCGTCGTTTGCGAGAAGGTAAGGAGTTCTTTGGTTATTTGAATGAACGTCGAACTCAGGCTTTAGCTAGGTAAATTGTCTGAATCAGGATACCCAGGATTACAGGATTAACAGGATTAATTAAATTAAATCTTCTACATCCTGATTCTGACATTTTTAATCCTAATTATCTATATACCAATGTCTTATTTAATTATTAATGCTGATGATTTCGGGTTTTCCCAGGGTGTGAATACTGCTATTATTCAAGCCCATGAGGAAGGCATTTTAACTAGCACTAGTTTAATGGTAACTGGTGATGCTGCACAAGAGGCGATCGCACTGGCAAAGAATCATTCTCAGTTAGCAGTTGGGTTACACCTGGTTTTAGTTTGTGGTAAATCAGTTTTACCACCTTCGCAAATTCCCCATTTAGTAGACTCTCAGGGTAACTTTTCCCATAACCCGACCCAAGCAGGATTAAGTTATCAATTCAATCAAGCTACCCGTGCAGAATTGCGGTTAGAAATATATGCTCAATTAGCAAAATTCCGTGATTCTGGTTTAAATCTGGCTCATGTTGATGGACATTTACACCTTCATGTACATCCTGTAGTTTTGAAAATTTTAACAGAATTTGCAACGGAATTTCAGATTAAATTTATCCGTTTACCATCGGAAGAACTCACCAAAAATCTCAAAATTGATCAACGTAACTTATTCACTAAAATCATTTGGTCTCTTGTTTTTGGACAATTACGCCGTTATGGAGAAGGTTTATTAAAAGCTCATAACATTAAATTTGCTGATAGGGTTTATGGATTGTTACAAACTGGTGACATGAGTGAAAAATATTTACTCCGTTTGATACCACAAATAGAAGCCGAATTGGTAGAAATTTATTCTCATCCTGCTTTAGTAAATACTGATATAAATCACGGTGGTGAAGTAGAATTAGCAGCTTTGTTGAGTCAAAAAGTTAAGAAAAGATTAACAGAAAGTCATTTTCAACTCATTAATTATCATCAGATCCCCTCTTTTGTAAGAAATTAGTGAGTTGTTAAAATTATGTAACAAATACGTAATAATTTTATACATTTTGATATACATAATTCAAGATAATTATGATATTCTTGACTATAAATATACTTAGTATATAAAAATAGGGATGTATTTATGACCACAGACAATCAACTTGATCAATTATCTGATGATGATAAAAAGTTATTTGAGGAACTGATAAAATCAATTTCACAAGCTGAAGAAGCAAATAATATTTTATTAGATTTATTAGATAGTAAAGACTTAGATTTAGATTTACCAAAATTTAGAGAGAATTGTCAAAAATATTTTACGCAAAAATTTAATTTAGAACTTTTTAATTCATCTGGGAATTTGGCACGTATCGCATCATTACCAATGAATAATAATGATGTTACAGTAGCACTTATTCCTGTAGGTGCAAATTTCAGAAAATTAGCAGAAAAATTAGCAGAAGTTACAAAAACAACGAGTAATGCTTTAAAAAATTCTGCTGATATTATTAAATGTCGGCAAGATTGTGAACATGATCCAAATTCCCAAGAATGTAAAGATTGTCAACGTATTTTAAATAAAGGAAAATAGAATATTAAATAGCAAAATTCATGAATCCAGATCAACCGCGGCAAAAACCTAATATAAATAAATCATCTGGTATTCAAAATAATTCTATTTCTGAAGAATTATCAGATGTCAATAGAATACGTGAACAATTTGCAGAAATAGCTAATATTTCTGATCCTCTAACTCGTGAATATAAATTCTCATTGTTAGAAAATGAAGCACAAAAAATAGGAATATCACCAGAAAACTACCGTCGTTTTTTTGAAACATATTTACAAAACAAAATACACATTCCTCAGTATCCACAGAAATGGTGGTTATTAACAGAATGGATAAGTTGGTTGACTAAATTTCCCAAGAAGATAAAAGTAGGAACAACTATCTTTTTAAGATTACTAGAAAAAGGAGTATTAATCAGTTTAATAGTATCTTTAATAGGCTATTATCAGGAAGCACCAAAAAGAAAGCAACAAAATCATTATCAAGCGTGGGAAATAATTAATGGTGCTAAAGGTCAACCTGGTAGTGGTGGTAGAATTGAAGCATTAGAAGAACTAAATAAGGATCAAGTTAGTTTGCGTTATGTAATTCTTGATGATGCTGATTTAAGTGGAATAAATTTGAGTAATGCGTTATTAATTGATGCTAGTTTTAAAAGCACTAAATTAACTTGTGTAACACGAGATAATGGTAATAAAGAATGTACAAAAATTCGTAATGCAAATTTGTCTTATAGCAATTTACAAAAAGCAAATTTATTTGATGCTGATTTCCAAAAATCTAAATTTCGGTATGCAGAAATGCAAGGTGCTAAATTAAGAAATACAAAACTTCAAGGAGCAGATTTTGAAAAAGCAGAATTACAAAATGCAACCTTTCCAGGTGCAGATTTGGAAAGTGCTAATTTTATTGGAGCTAAAAATCTCACTCCTGAACAAGTCAAATCTGCCAAAAATTGGGAAAAAGCCTGTTATGATCCAGAACTAAGAATAAAACTAAATCTACCACCTGAAAACCCTGATTATTGTAATAATAAATTAAAATAATAAATATATTTCTTTTATCAACCCTGAGCTTAATTGCATCTGCTATGGCACGCAAAACAAAAACAGCATCCTCAGCTACAGTCACTCCTCTCGCGCTTTCTGACTTACATCTCCAGTTACAGGGTTTAGAGAAGGAACATGAATCTTTATTAAAGCAAATTAAGAAAAAGCGGACAGAATTAAATAACTTTGTGGAAAAAATGCGTTCTTTAGCGACAGAGGTGTTTCATCGAGTTAGTCCGAATATGAAAACAATGGCAGAATTAGATGCAGAAATTCATGCTTTGTTTGCCGAAATTTTAAATACAAGAAAAATGGGAAAGCAAACCCAGAAAAATATAGAATCACTATACAGAAGTTTGCAAATGGGAGGAATTATTAGTTATCAAGCTATTGATGAAGAAGAAGATGATAATGACGATGAATTAGATGAACTATTTGAAGATGATAATTACCAAGAAAATCATCAACGTCGTCGTCAATTTTGGGAAGCAGAACAGGATTCGGAATCGCCAACAGTCCCTAGAACAGATGAATCTAGGAAAGTTCGTCAGACATTTTTGCGGTTAGCAGAAATCTTTCACCCTGATAAGGTTAAAGACAACGAAACCCAAATGACTCACACGGAAATCATGAAAGAAATTAATAAAGCTTATCAAGAAGGAGATTTAGCACGACTTTTAGAAATTGAACGTAAATATGAAGTCGGAGAAAAAATTAATAATAACAGCGAAGATGATTTAAGTCGCAAATGTAAAAATATAGAACAACAAAATCAAATTCTCAAAAATCAATATGAGAAATTGAAACAAGAACTCCGGTTAGCAAAAAATACCCCAGAAGGAACGATGGTTGCTGATTATAAAAAAGCAGCTAAACAAGGGGTTGATTGTATTGAAGTGATGTTAGAAACTATCCAATCTCAAACTAAGATAGTTGCGGAAATTCGTGATTTTGTGAAGGGTTTTAAAGATAAGAAAATAAGTATTAAAGAATTTCTCGCAGGACCAGAAAGCCTCCGTTCTATACAGCAAGATATGATGGAAGAATTAATGGAAAAAATTATGGGAGAATTTGGAGATATGATGGATTTTAATTAGCAAATTATTTCAATATTTGCTAAAAATTATTAACCGATTTCTTAATTATGAATTACCCGATATTTTTGCAAATCGGCTAAATTACAGGCTTCCAAAACTACTGGAGGTGCAACACCAGCTTCTAAGAGGGTGTTTGAAAAGTCTCAATCCATACTAACCCTGGCGACTAGAAGTCGCGGCTACACAGACAAAACCCACCTATTCCTTCGGAACGCTACGCGAACGTGGGTTAAGAACCTTAATTTTGTGTTAGTCCATGTATCCCTTACGGGACCGTAGGAATAGGTGGACTTGGTTTGTGTAGTCGCGTTCGCGTCAGCGTGATTATTCCTAGG
>NZ_AP018316.1:5114370-5119214 GCF_002368115.1 Dolichospermum compactum NIES-806
GCATAAATCCTGCAAATAAACAGATTTTTGATATCTGACGCACCTTACCAATGTGCCAGTTGCGTAAGTCCTGATTCCTTTAATTCTTGTATTTAACTGTTACGCAAAGTGCTGTAATCATGAAGATATAACCGAAAACTGTGATGATATAATTGATATTGAGTTTCTTTACCTCTGTGTATTTCTTGCAGAAATTCTAACCAAGTTTCCATAATTTCCGCCACATCAAAAACATCAGCTTTGATAATTTTACTAATAGCTACGGTTGACATCGCTGGAGTTTCTTCAGCAGTTAAAACCCGCAATATATCCATCGCAATATCAGATAAACCCTGACCTTGCATCTTTTGCCAATGTTGTTGATAATAGGTTTCTAAACCTGGGGGAATTTGCTCAAAATTACTGGCAGAATAAAAACCATCAGCCATAGCTTTTAAAACTTGCTGCACATACATAAAATTATCTTCATTTTCATTAATTAATTCAATTATATTTCTCTGTGAACTCTGTGTCTCTGTGGTTCGTTTCTTCTGAATAAATTCTTTCACATCCTCCCTATTTTTCACTGGATAATCTGCTAAATCTAAAATCTGTGAAGGTGCTTCAATTAACAAGCCACTATGGGATTTTTGATAGGGACGACGAGCGAAAATAAAATAAATTTGATCCGGTAAATATCGCGGTAGATAAAATAAATTCGTGCCTACAGCTTGACTATTTATATCAATTCCATCCAAACCATCAATGACAATAATTATTTTCTCATCTGGTAATTTCTCGCTGACTTGTTGCAATAAAGTAGAAAATAACCAACTTCCCTCATTTGCATTGATAAATCCTGTCTCTGTCATCGTTTGCGGGGAGGGTTGGGCAGGGGTGCTAGATAAATTCTCTAACAATAAATTTAACTGTGTACAAACCTCTGGAAAAAATGCCTCAACTCGATTTTTACCGGACATTTGAGCATTGTAATAAATAGTATGGGGATTTTGGCGCACAAATTGGGCAAGAATGGCACTTTTACCGCTACCGGGTACACCCACAATGGTGAAATAACCCTTGGGGTAACGGTGGAGAAAATTATTAATAGTAGTGAAGATAAAATCACGACCAATAAAATTTTCTGTTTTGCTGAGGATAATTGATTGTAATTCTGGGGAAGAGAAAGATAAGGTATTCATTTTCACCTTTCTTGCAAACGCAGAAAATGTACCCTTCCTGATTCTTCCCCTGCTACGATTGTGACACCATCAGCAGCAACTGCACAGCATAATATAGGTCTTTCTCCTGTGAAAGTTGCTATTTCTTTTCTGGTTGCTAAATCCCAGATTTTGATAGTGTTGTCACCAGAACCAGAAATCACAGTTTTTCCATCGGGTGTGAGTGCGATCGCATTTACCGAATAACTATGACCTTGAAGGGTAAACTTTTCTGTTCCTGTTCCCACATCCCAGATTTTGATAGTGTTGTCACCAGAACCAGAAATCACAGTTTTTCCATCGGGTGTGAGTGCGATCGCATTTACCGAATAACTATGACCTTGAAGGGTAAACTTTTCTGTACCTGTTACCACATCCCAGATTTTGATAGTCTTGTCACCGGAACCAGAAATCACGGTTTGTCCATCGGGTGTAACTGCGATCGCATTTACCCAGTCACTATGACCTTGAAGGGTAAACTTTTTTGTACCTGTTCCCACATCCCAGATTTTGATAGTCCGGTCAGCAGAACCAGAAATCACGGTTTTTCCATCAGGTGTAAGTGCGATCGCTTTTACCCAGTCACTATGACCTTCAAGGGTAAACGTTTCTCTTCCTGTTACCACATCCCAGATTTTGATAGTCTTGTCACCGGAACCAGAAATCACGGTTTGTCCATCGGGTGTAACTGCGATCGCATTTACCGAGTAACTATGACCTTCAAGGGTAAACGTTTCTCTTCCTGTTCCCACATCCCAGATTTTGATAGTCTTGTCATCAGAACCAGAAATCACGGTTTGTCCATCGGGTGTAACTGCGATCGCTTTTACCCAGTCACTATGACCTTCAAGGGTAAACGTTTCTCTTCCTGTTACCACATCCCAGATTTTGATAGTCTTGTCACCGGAACCAGAAATCACGGTTTGTCCATCGGGTGTAACTGCGATCGCATTTACCGAGTAACTATGACCTTCAAGGGTAAACGTTTCTCTTCCTGTTCCCACATCCCAGATTTTGATAGTCTTGTCATCAGAACCAGAAATCACGGTTTGTCCATCGGGTGTAACTGCGATCGCATTTACCCAGTCACTATGACCTTCAAGGGTAAACGTTTCTCTTCCTGTTCCCACATCCCAGATTTTGATAGTCCGGTCAGCAGAACCAGAAATCACGGTTTTTCCATCAGGTGTAACTGCGATCGCATTTACCCAGTCACTATGACCTTTTAGAGTGCGAATTAATCCAGCACCACCAGGAGGCGTGAGGCTACCTATTAAACTGTATAAACCTATATTTTTATCTCTGGCGATTTGTTCTAATAAATTTTTAATTTCTGGTAAATCGAAATATGTTAGTTGTGCTGATAGCTGTCCCTTGAGTTGTTTTGGATCTTCAAATAATATGTGTGTTGACCTAAATAAAGACCTTTCAATTAATTTTAATGCTTTGACGGTTTCAGCATATTCTGAATTATTCCTTATTTCGGAAGTATCTAATAAATCATAATCTTCAATCAGTGCTTGCACTCCGAATAAGGGATGATTAATTTTTGCTTCAATAAAGTAGTAGTTCGATAATAGTTTAAACAGTTCTGGATACTTTTTACCCGCTAATAATAATCGGGGATATTCACCTAAAAGCTGTTCTTTTGCTTCCTCTGACTTTTCATTAAACCAAGTTTGAAAGTTACTCATAGTATTAATCCCCTACCCATATTATTAGCAACTACCGCGCTAATTTCTGATAAACTTACCCCCGCAGCTTGAACAATATCTTGACGTAATAAAAAATCTCGGAAACTTTCATGATAAAAGCGATAACGAGGCGGTTGATAGTTTTTTTGTTCCTGTAAAAATTGTGTCCAACCTTTGAGAACTTCTTGCACTGTGAGGTTATCTTCTTGGGAATATTTCACAATCATCTCACGGGATATAGAACTTTTTAAAGCACACATCACATAAATGATTTTAATTTTATTCCTGGGTAAAGGTTCTTCCCATAATCCGCCAATGACTATCATAATATCCCTGTAAACCTGCGGGTAATTGTTCTAGTTTTTCATCCTGATAAAATCCTTCTGCAATTGCTTCTAACACATAGCGTAAATACATGAAATTATTTTCACTTTTAGCAGCGATAGTATCTACAAATTTTGGTTTCCTCAAATCATTTTGTTGATTAATCCACTTTTCTAAACCTGCTTTATATTTTTCTAAACCGAGAAATTCTAAAATATATGCTTCTACATCATCTTTACTGTTTTCTTGATATTCCCTCAAATCTAATTCTTGATATTTAGTATTAGGGGAAAGTGTTAATCTTTTATCTTCTGGATTATAAGGTCTTCTGGTGAGAATTAAGTAAACCTTTTCCGGTAAATACATCGGTAAATTTAATAGATTTCCGTTATCTTCTTGATCAACTTCATCTAAAGCATCAATGACAATGACTAAATTTTCATAATCAGCTAATTTTCCACTAGCTTTAGTTAATAAAGTAGATAAATCATCATTTTCTCCATTTTGTAAATCAAATCTTTGGGTTAATTGTTGACGAATTAATTTCAGAAATACATCGGGACGGTTTCTACCTTCAGCGCGAATATTAAAAAAGCAAATTGTTCCAGGATTATCTACTATATATTTGGCAGCAATGGCACTTTTACCCATTCCTGCATCACCAAGGATGGTAAAATATCCACTTTGGTTATTTTTGATAAATTCTTGAATTTTATCAAATACAAATTTGCGTCCGCAAAATAGTTTTGTTTTATCATCAATTACGGTTTGAAATTCTGTTGGTATTAGTCGTGGAGACCAATCATCAACTATATCTGATGGTGTGAGTTTTTCAACTATATCATTTTTTTTAAGTCCTTCATTTATAGTATTGACAACACTTTCTATGACAAATCTATCAACATCTTTTACTTTTTCAGTATTCTGTCCTATTAAATATTTAATTTTATCTTCAGTAGTGTTTGCTTTTTTTGCTAGAGTTTCTATAGTAAAACCTGCTGTTCTATATGCTGTTTTGAGTTTAGTTTTTCCCGACTCACTAGCTTGTACTTTTCCCAGTTTATTCATAAATATCTATTGATGGTAGATTGATTTTTTAGACTATAGCAAATACGGCTTATTATTGTCTAGGGAATTTGGGGTATTTTTATTTCCCTAAACTCCCCAAAATTTGGGGAAAAGTTTTCACGAATAAAACCCTTTTTTCATCTTTCTTGTTTCTAATGAAATTCCTAAGATGTTAGTAAGTTCAAAAACGAACTGAGTAAACTACAAAATAGGAGTTAACAGTTATGTTTAACTGGTTTAATCAATCTGAAGCCAAAAAGCTACAACTAACCCACGAAGAACACAAACAGGGTGTTAATGAGTACATTCGGCAAAGTCAGCTAGGATATAACGTTAAAATTGCCATCGGTACAGTATCAGCAGTTTTTACTTTTGGTAGTGTTGCTTTATTCTACACAGGTCATATCGAACAAACCCATCTTAACACGGGTATTGGTATAATTTCTAGTGTGGTTGGTTTTAAATCTGCCAACGATAGTAAGAACGAGTTAAAGGAACTGTTAGAAAGCTGTGAAATCCTCAACGGCGGTAAATAAGGGTATAGGACTTACGCAAGTGT
>NZ_AP018316.1:5119948-5121624 GCF_002368115.1 Dolichospermum compactum NIES-806
TAAACAGATTTTTGATATCTGACGCACCTTACCAATGTGCCAGTTGCGTAAGTCCTGGGGTATTAATTTGAGATCATAGCTGTAAGGGTTTAGCAATGCTAAACCCCTACCCAATTTTAAAATTTTCTATTCTTTAGTCATCTTTAGATGACTTTAGCTATGAGACTGGGAATTCATTCCCAGGCGGTTTATTAGGTTTATCTGTCAGCTTCCATACCCGCCCGGAAATCAATTTCCGGGCTAATAGCTAAAGTCGTTAAAACGCACTCTAAAAACAGTCGGTTTTAACCGACTTCAGCTTTGAGACAGGGAATTTATTCTCTGGCTACTTAGATTTTTTCAAAATTCATATACTATTGCTATATTTGCTAATAATTATTAACCATTTTCCTCATTACGAATTACCCGATGTTTTTGCAAATCTGCTAAATTACAAACTTCTAACGCCCTAGCATGGGTAGCTTCTAAAACTACGGTCGGTGCAACACCAGCTTCTAGGGCTTCTTGCCATCTTGCAGCGCATAAACACCAACAATCACCGGGTCTTAAGCCGGGAAAACTAAAATAAGGTGCAGGTGTACTCAAATCATTGCCCTGGGATTTGGTATATTGCAAAAATTCCTCTGTAACTTGAGCGCAAACAACGTGCATTCCCATATCTTGTCCACCTGTGGTACAAAAGCCGTCACGGTAAAAGCCAGTCATGGGAGAAGTGCAGCAAATTTCTAATTTTGTCCCCAGTACGTTTTTAGCTTCTGTCATGATTAATTCCTCACAATTATTATTTATTAATAACTCAGGCGACTAGAAGTCGCAGCTATAAAGACAAAACCCACCTGCGTGGGTTATATTGATTTTAGTCCACGAAGGTGGACTTTGCTTGTGTAGTAGCGACTTCTAGTCGCCCAAAATCTCTAATTTTGTGGCAGTTTATCAAATTCAATTTTGCCATAGTCCAATTTAATAATTCTATCGGCTAAATGAAAATAATGATCATCATGACTAATTACTAAAATTGTTTTTCCCTAGGCTTTCAATTCTGGCAGTAATTGAGTATAGAATATATCTTTGAACAATGGATCTTGATCTGCTGCCCATTCATCAAATAGATAAATTGGCCGATTTTCTAAATATGCTGTTAGTAATGCGAGGCGTTTTCGTTGTCCTTGAGAAAGGGACGTGGTGGAAAGTTGCCCATTTTCGATTTTAACTTTATGATCAAGCTGCAATTTCTCTAAATATTTTTGGGCTTGAATATCTAAGTTATGATTATTTTCTAATCCTAACAATTCTTCAAATAAATAGAAGTCGGAAAATACTACAGAAAAATGTTGACGATACCATTCGCGGTTATTTTCTGTAATCAAGGTTTCATCTAAAATAATTTCGCCCTGTTCGGGAATATATAACCCAGTGATTAATTTCCCTAAGGATGATTTACCGCTACCGTTACCTCCCACAATAAAAACTAATTCTTGGGGGTAAAGGGTAAGATTAATTGGACCGAGAATAAAGCTTTTATCTTCTTTGTCTGTGTAATAGGTGTGATTAACATTTATCAGTTGTAAACTGTGCCAATTTGTGAGAGTATGAGGAGGTGCGGTGGCAATTTCCGCCCGACTGGCTAAAGATAAACCCAATGATTCGATTTTTTGTAAAGCTACGCTGGCTTTACT
>NZ_AP018316.1:5121704-5165988 GCF_002368115.1 Dolichospermum compactum NIES-806
GATTTATGCAGTCTGACGCACCCTACAACAGATTTTTAGTGTGACACTTGCGTAAGTCCTAACTAATTAATGGCAAGTTATTAGAAATATTATCCATCGGCAACATTAAATAAGTAAATGTGAGAATATAACCGGATAAGGTTTCGGCATCAATGGCGAATAAATGTGGTAGAATGAAAAGGACAAAACCAATGGCAAAGAAAAATATGAGTTTACCCCAACTAGCAGTTGTCGCAAACAAAGTTAAACCTTGAACATTGTGATTTCTAAATCTACTGGCTGTGGCTTCTAAACGATTACTCAGGAAAAATTGACGGCGTTGATAGTGCAGTTTGAGTTCTTTGATGCCGGCTGTAATCGTGCTAAAATTATTAAATAAACTATCTTGATCTTCACGGGATAAAGCTAATAATTTTTCGCCTTTATCTAATAATAATTTACAACTAGCAATAGCGGCAATCATTAAAACCACTACCATGATAAATACTAACCAAGATAGCCAAGTTATATATAATAAACAGCCTAAAGCCATTGATATATCAATACATAAAAAGGGAATGACATAGACAGCATTTGCTACGGCTTGGACATCTTCTGTTAAAGTGGCTAATAAGCGAGGATTTCCTAATTGTTCTAAATGACTTAATTCCGAAGCTAATATTTGCCGACTTAACTGGATTCTTAATTGCAAAACGGCATTTTGGGATAAGCGAATTAACATGATTTGGGACATTACGCCGGTAATTAAGGCTACGGTGACTAAACCGACGAAACCCCAAGCTGTTGAACACAGATTAGGACATAGTAGTTTATTAGATTCTATCAATCGCCAAATTCGTTGGGCGCGTTGTATTCGTGTTTCTCGTCCTTGGGTTTATGCCGGCTTAATATTTACTTTTGGCACAGTTTCTAGTTTACTATTATTAATAACTAGCAGTGGTTCTACTCTCTCTTTGTTGGTGTTCTCCATAACTTTACTCATGCGCTTGATCATGGCTTGGGTAATAGGAATAAAAGTCCTTAATGATGCAGTTACTAAAAAATTCTTTTGGCTGATTCCTGTTGCGGATATAGTTAGATTTATAATTTGGTGTTGTGGATTTTTTGGTAATACTATTGAATGGCGAGGGACAAGATTTAAACTAGTTAAAAATGGTAAATTAGAAATAATCAAAAGTTAGAAATCAGCGGCGTTGCTAAACTGAAGTATAAAATTGAAAAATCAATGATTTCAAACTCTTACTCTCTACGCCTCTGCGTGAAACAAAATCATATTTTTAATCAGTTGTAGGGTGCGTCAGACGGCATAAATCTTGCAAATAAACAGATTTTTGATATCTGACGCACCTCACCAATGTGCTAAACCCTGACATAAATTGATTAGAAAACAGAAAAATGACTTTTCCCTACGGTTTTAGCACATTGCTAGGAAACTGCCCTTGCACGTTACCAGCGGGTACATAATGACAGACCACATAGAAAGCGTTGAATTTAGTCCCATTCATGGTTTTAGTGCCTCTTGCCGCACCACAACCTAATTGGGTGCTACTTTTCCACACAACCTGGGTAAAATGCCCGGTAGCCGAAGAGAACCCTGGACTATTATAGTTATAAGCTTTGACTTCATCGTACCATGACTTAACTGCTGTGTTAGCCAGGCTGTCTGAACTTATCGAAGGGGCTGTAGTGTAGTAAACATATAAGTTTTCCCCAGCATTGTTGCGCCGATTGTCTGCGCTGTGTTTAAATGATCCCTTGGCTGCTAGGTATTGCGCCCAGGTTTGAGCAGTGTTATTAGCAGAACTACTAATTGTCATACTAGGACTACGATGGATAGCTCGGTAGCCGTTGTGTTTAGACAAAGCATTGCTTCTAAAAGCATTCAAATCAATATTTGTTTGCGCTAAAGCAAGATCGCTACCAATGGGCATTAAATTTGCTACCTGAGAGGGAATAATTCCTGTTAGTCCGAGGGTTAACGCTGTACGTGTTGTTAAGGCAAAATATGAAAAAAGTTTATTCATAATTGTATCCTTCCTGTAACGAGAATGAATTTTGCACAAAGTCAGAATATAGAGCGAATTGTGATTTAATCTTTACAGTCCCCGTTGCGGCTTTTGTTTGATTTTCCTAATATGCAACTTACGAACATTACAGCTTATCTTTTAGTATCTCATGGGAGTCGTGATCCTCGTCCAGATATGGCTATGCAGCAATTAGCTGGAATGTTAAGAGAGATATTACCCCCAGGGGAGAATTTCGTAGAAGTTGCTACCCTGGAGGCAAATATCCAACCTTTACATTTGCAAATTCAAGATTTTGCTCATCGTGTTCAAGCTTTTGGCTGTAAAAGGGTGCAAATTATTCCCCTATTTTTGTTACCGGGATTTCATGTCATGACTGATATTCCCGCAGAAATCACCCTGGCAGAACAGGTGATAAATAAAGGCATGATCATAGAATTGCGCCCTTATATTGGTAGTTATCCTGGGTTGGAAAAGTTTTTTGCTAAAATGATGATGACAGTTAAAGCAGATGTAGCAATTATTTTAGCTCATGGTAGTCGCCGCGCTGATTCTCATACCTCTGTCGAAAGTATAGCAGCTAGTGTGGGCGCAGTTACAGCCTATTGGTCTGTCCCTCCCAGTTTAAAAGTCAGAGTACAAGAATTAATCGCTGCTGGTTATGGACGAATTGCGATTTTCCCCTATTTTTTATTTACAGGTGGGATAACTGATGCGATCGCACAAGCAGTAGAAACGCTAAAATTACAATTTCCATCAGTAAGTTTTCAACTCGCACAACCATTAGGAACAAGTCGAGAATTTGCTGATTTAATCGAGAATTTCATCACAGAAGAGGAAAAAGTTTTTGGGTAAAGTTTATTTAGTCGGTGCAGGTCCTGGAGATCCTGGACTCATGACTCTCAAAGGCAAAGGTTTATTAGCTTGTGCAGATGTGGTTATTTATGACGCTTTGGTGAGTCCAGAAGTGCTGGAAATGATCAATCCCCAAGCCGAACAAATCAACGCGGGTAAACGCATGGGTAGACATTCACTGTTACAAGAAGTCACCACCCAATTACTCATTGAAAAAGCTGAAAATCATGCCATAGTTGTCCGTCTCAAAGGTGGTGATCCTTTTATCTTCGGTCGTGGTGGGGAAGAAATGGCGGAATTAATAGCCGCAGGTATTCCCGTAGAAGTTGTCCCAGGAATTACATCAGGAATCGCCGCAGCGGCCTATGCTGGTATACCCTTAA
Source organism: Dolichospermum compactum NIES-806 (assembly GCF_002368115.1). Taxonomy (NCBI): domain Bacteria; kingdom Bacillati; phylum Cyanobacteriota; class Cyanophyceae; order Nostocales; family Aphanizomenonaceae; genus Dolichospermum; species Dolichospermum compactum. The sequence continues at coordinate 5,124,967 of NZ_AP018316.1, forward strand.
CCCATCGGCTTTATAGTTCTTCTGTCACTTTTGTAACTGGACATGAATCCGCTGGTAAGTATAAACCCCATGTAAATTGGCAAGCCATAGCGCACGGTTCAGAAACTATTGTAATTTATATGGGTATTCATAATTTACCCTACATTATTGAACAATTTACCCTAGCTGGATTGAGTTTAGATACACCCATTGCTTTAATTCGCTGGGGAACTCGGCCAGAACAGGAAGAATTAATTGGTGAATTGGGGACAATTGTCCAACAAGTGGAAGCAAAAGGATTTCTAGCACCAGCGATCGCCGTAATTGGTGCAGTCGTTAAGATGCACGATATATTATCTGGCAAAAAAAAGGAAATTAAATAAGTAATGAATTTTGTTTACCAAACTCAGTGGATTGAATTTGAATGGGATATAATGAAGAAATGAAATTGCAAGTGCATCCTCGTGTCACAGAAGTTCTTTCCATCAAAATACCCAAAGATACTTTAACATCACTAGAAGAAGTAGCTGTTAATAAAGATATGTCTATAGAAGCTTTGCTGAAATTTTATATTGGACAAGGGTTACGAGAAGATATATCGAAGTTATTCAATGAACGATTATTAAATACAACTGTGCAAGTTTTATCGCGTCATATTGAATCTCAGGAAGAAGTTTCCAAAATCATCCAAGAAATTAAATCTAAAACAATTAAATAAATGAGACATCTGGAAATTTTCACACAATATGATGAAAAATGATTTTCAGTAAATCCCCTTGAGAGAAAGGCTTTTCTAAATAACCATTAGCTCTCACAAACTTAGCTTTTGCTCTATCTCTTAATCCCATTCTTTCCGTCATGAAGATTACAGGAGTATTTTTATAATGGCTGTGTTTCCGTAATAAAGAACAGATTTCATAGCCATCTAAATTAGGCATTTCTACATTTAATAAAATAATATCTGGCTGTACACGCAAAATTTCCATTAAAGCTTGGGAAGAATCCATGAACTTCAGCACAGAAAATATTTGCTCATCTAAAAAATCTTCCACAGTATTTAATATACTATAATCATTATCCACACCCAAAATACTATATTTCTTCCGCTCCCTAACTGGGGAGTTTATCGACTGATGTATATGTGGTTGATAATCAACTTGCTCAGCATTGATTTTAGGTAATTGCTCCTGATATCTGCTACGTGAAGGGGATTGATCATGATTTGCAAAATTCAAGTTTTCCTGAACATCAACCTTAACCCCTGATTGACATTGTTCTACTAAAGTTCTTAAGTTCAAATGACAAAATTTAGGAAGATTATCTAAAAAAGTATGGGGAACAAATTCATAACTGCCATATTCTAAATCCAGCAATGATTCTAAAACCTCCAATGCTAATTGTTCAATCAGCAAAGCAGTTTGATGGTGACTAATATATTTTTGATTAACTAACCAACAAATTGCTAAATAATCTGGGTTGGGAATTGATTGATTTGCAATGTCTTTTTCAAAAATCATCCGCACCTGTTCATTAATTCCTAAAGGAAGAGTAGAAATTTGTTGACTCAATCTCTGTAAATTACGATAAAGAGGTTCAAACATTTCCTCGGAATAACCAGCGTAAATTAACTTACCCTGATCCATGTATATTGACCATGCACCCGACTCACTAAATACCTGTAAACAACCAGTAAAAGAATTATTAGTAATCTTTTTTAATAAGCTAATTGGTTGGATCTTTTGAAAAAATCTATATCTACTAATCGGAATTGTGTTCATATACTGAGATTGATCATTAAATTTTTCTCTCATGATCAGTTATAATTACTGGATTTTACAAAGGTTTTGAATTATAGCAATGACCAAGGCGTTTAGGACATCAATTAACTGTCAAACTCTTGCTACCAACTGGCTTTTCTTCTGACTCGGTGACTCGGTGACTCCTGACTCCTACAATATAATTCTTGAATTATTCTTTTTAGGTTAGTATATATTTTCTAGAGAAATAAAAAAGTATCTTAAACATAAGATGAAAAAATGAAGTACAGAGGTTCTCCTAGAACATTTTGAATCTCAATGTTTCTTAAAACACCCCATACTTAATCGTGTCTGCAATTAATAATATCCAAGTTAGCGAAAATAGCGATCGCCTAGATCGCTACTTATCCCAAGAGTTATCAGATTTATCACGTTCTCGCATCCAGCAGTTAATAGAACAGGGTCATGTTCAAATTAATGACAAGATTTGCACATCTAAAAAGATTAACCTGAAAACAGGCGATCGCATTACCCTGGAAATTCCCACCATTCAACCTTTAGAAGTAATCGCAGAAGATATTCTCCTAGACATCCTCTACGAAGACGACGAAATAATTATTCTCAACAAACCCGCAGGTTTAGTCGTCCACCCCGCACCCGGACATCCTGACGGAACGTTAGTTAATGCCATCTTGGCGCACTGTCCCAATTTACCAGGAATCGGTGGCGTGCAACGGCCAGGAATAGTCCATCGTTTAGACAAAGATACAACAGGAGCAATTGCGATCGCCAAAACAGACCTAGCTTACCAACACCTACAAGCGCAACTACAAGCAAAAACCGCCCGAAGAGAATATTTAGGCTTAATTTACGGTGTTCCCAAAACAGAAACCGGAATTATAGATTTACCCATTGGTCGCAACCCCCAAGACCGTAAAAAAATGGCTATTGTTTCTATAGAAGATGGTGGACGCAATGCTATCACTCATTGGCGTATAAAAGAACGCTTCGGCAACTACACCTTAATTCACTTCCAACTAGAAACAGGACGCACCCATCAAATTCGCGTTCATAGCGCCAAAATGGGTCATCCCATCGTCGGCGACCCCATTTATAGTTCAGGTCATTCCCTGGGTGTAAATTTGCCGGGACAAGCATTACACGCTTGGAAACTTCAGTTACAACATCCCATTTCTGGCGATTTAGTCGCAGTCACAGCACCCCTTCCCCGCAGCTTGACAACTTTATTGGAAGTCCTGCGCCGTCGTAGTGGTCTTTATTAAGAATTTATGAAAAAATAGCCATTTAGTCTCATTTTGTGAGTTTTACCTTTGGGAAAATTTATATCCCCCCAGGGGGGAAAAAAACGAAAATTTCCCAAATATTTAGAAATGTAAATTTAACATTCCTTAACAAAAATTATAAAACTCATATAGAAGCTAAAAAAAGTTTTGGTCTAGTTATATCAAGAGTTTACAGCAAAATTAAAACAATCTTTAACCGCCGAGTATTGCGATTTTTTGCAAAAAATATAAAGTTATGTAACGTAAATATAAGAATTTTCTCAGCTATACCCCTTATATAGGAAGGATTTGAGCCTTATCTTAAGCTATGATCTCATTTATTCATAATTTGTAACGAATAAAGACTCTATAGCATTGTATAAACATAAACTGTAGGGGTTAAACAACAGAGGAAAGTTGAAAAAAGCAGGCAATTCATCCAGTTTGCCACTTTCTCATAAAATTTTCCTTGACTCTCATAATTTTTGGTTTGTAAACTGTAAACTAGTAAATGAGAGAGCGAATTGAGAAACGCTTTGATTTGACTCCGTTGCGAACAAATCCAAATTAGTTTTAATTTAGACATCTCTCAACTAAGTAATTTAGGAGATTAGAGTCCATGACATTAGATGTATTTTCCAAGGTTGTTTCCCAAGCCGACGCTAGAGGGGAATTCCTCAGCACCGAACAACTAGATGCTTTAAGTGCAGTTGTAGCTTCCGGTAACAAGCGTTTAGATGCTGTTAACCGTATTACAAGCAACGCTTCCGCTATTGTTACCAACGCAGCTCGTTCTTTATTTGAAGAACAGCCTCAATTGATTGCTCCTGGTGGTAATGCTTACACCAACCGTCGGAACGCTGCTTGTCTACGCGATATGGAAATCATTTTACGCTATGTTACCTACGCCGCTATCGCTGGTGACGCTAGTGTTCTTGATGACCGTTGCTTAAACGGCTTGCGCGAAACATACCAAGCTTTGGGTACTCCTGGTAGCTCTGTAGCAGTTGGTGTTGGCAAAATGAAAGAAGCAGCGATCGCTATCGTTAACGATCCTAACGGTATCACCAAAGGTGATTGCAGTTCTTTGGTTTCTGAATTGGCAAGCTACTTCGACCGCGCTGCGGCTGCTGTTGCTTAATAATTCACTACAAATTGGCTCGAACCTGAATTGAGCTTTTCCCATAGTCTGCATGGCCTAGCCATACAAAAAAAGCAAGAAACTATCTAGGAGATTTTCACCAATGAAAACACCAATTACCGAAGCAATCGCATCTGCTGATACCCAAGGACGCTTTTTAAGCAATACCGAATTACAAGCAGTTAACGGTCGTCTAGTTCGTGCTGCTGCCAGCATGGAAGCCGCTCGTGGTTTAACAGCTAACGCTCAAAAATTGATTGACGGTGCTACCAGTGCTGTATACAGCAAATTCCCTTACACCACCTCTACACAAGGCAATCAATTCGCAGCTGATCCTCGCGGTAAAGCTAAGTGCGCCCGTGACGTTGGTCACTACCTCCGCATCATCACCTATAGCTTAGTTGCTGGTGGTACGGGTCCTTTGGATGAGTTCTTAATTGCTGGTTTAGCTGAAGTTAACGCTGCATTTGACTTGTCTCCTAGCTGGTATGTAGAAGCTTTGAAATCCATTAAAGCTAATCATGGTTTGAGCGGTCAAGCTGCTAACGAAGCTAACACCTACATTGATTACGCAATCAACGCTCTTAGCTAGATAGCTTCATGCCCGGAGAGGGATACAATTGTTAGATGGATTTACCCCTAAAGGGGTTCACCAGTCGTTCATGGGGAGTCACTGCGTAAGTTGGAAAATATTCCGACTGGGAATTGAGTGGCGTTAAGACCATACATGATCACTCTGGTTCACCTAGCAATTGGATCTAGCTCCGGGCATAGTTTTATGTACAAATAAAATAGGTCAAGAGGGAATAGGTAAATCCCACTGACCACTGATCCACTTGGGTGAAATACCAAGCTTTATTCAGCCAAAATTCGGCACAATAAAGGGAAAAATATGGCAATTACAACAGCAGCATCCAGACTGGGGACAGAGCCTTTTAGCGACGCACGCAGAGTTGAACTCCGCCCCAACGCCAGCCGAGAAGAAGTCGAATTGGTAATTCGTGCCGTTTATCGGCAAGTCTTAGGAAATGACTATATATTGGCATCAGATCGCTTAATCAGCGCAGAATCCTTGCTACGCGATCGCAATTTGAGCGTCCGTGAATTTGTTCGCAGCGTTGCTAAATCAGAACTCTACAAAGCTAAATTCTTCTACAACAGTTTTCAAACTCGGTTAATTGAACTCAACTATAAACATTTGTTGGGTCGCGCACCATACAATGAGTCGGAAGTAACTTACCACTTAGACTTATATATTAACCAAGGTTACGACGCGGAAATTGACTCCTACATTGATTCTGAAGAATATCAAAATAGCTTTGGGGAAAGCGTTGTTCCCTACTATCGCGGTTTTGATTTTCAAACAGGACAAAGTGCAGCCGGATTTACTCGGATGTTCCGTTTATACCGGGGTTATGCCAACAGCGATACTGCTCAAGTCGAAGGTGCTAAATCTCGTTTAGCGAGGGAATTAGCTAGTAATCAGACCTCATCAGTTGTTGGACCATCTGGCAGTAATGAAAACTGGGGTTTCCGTGTATCTGCGGACAACGCTCCTAAGCAAAACTTGGGTAATGCTGTAGGAGAATCAAATCGTACCTACCGAGTTGAAGTTACAGGCATCCGCAATCCAGGATACCCCAGCGTGCGCCGTAGTAGCACAGTATTTATTGTACCTTACGAGCGCCTCCTAGACAAAATGCAGCAAATTCATCGAGTTGGCGGCAAAATTGTCAGCGTAATTTCCACCTAAGATCCGGTGCTGTTCACCGACAAAACTCATCATAGGAGATATAGAAGTAATGTTCGGTCAAACCACACTTGGCGCTAGTAGCGTTTCCTCATCTGCAAGCCGCGTATTTCGTTACGAAGTTGTCGGCTTAAAGCAAAACGAAGAAAGCGACAAAAATAAATTCGACATTCGCCGCAGTGGTAGCGTGTTTATTACCGTACCCTACAGCCGGATGAATGAGGAAATGCAACGAATCAGCCGTTTAGGTGGCAGAATCGTCAAAATTGAAACTTTGACAGTAGTAGGATAAACATACGCCCTGGCAATGATAGAAACCAGTGGAGAAGAATATTCTGTAGAGAATGCACCAAATCTCACACCAGAGATAGCGATCGCCCAAGGCGTGCGGGACGCAATCGCTAACCTGCAATCATCAGATTTAAGTCTCCGCTATTATGCTGCTTGGTGGTTGGGTAAGTTCCGGGTCAGTCAGCTAGAAGCCATAGACGCACTTATTAGTGCGTTAGAGGATGAATCTGACAGAACCGAACTGGGTGGTTATCCCTTACGGCGTAATGCCGCGAGGGCACTTGGTAAATTGGGCAACTTAAAAGCTGTACCAGGTTTGATTAAGTGTTTAGAATGTAGTGATTTTTATGTCCGCGAAGCAGCAGCCCAATCTTTAGCTATGCTTCAGGATAAAACCGCATTACCAGCACTGATAAAACTGCTAGATGGGGGAGTTGACCAAGCCGTACAAGTACCTGGTTTTCCCCACCTTGCCCAGCCCTATACAGCAGTATTAGAAGCCTTAGGAGCTATGGGTGCAACTGAGGCTATTTCCCTTGTGCAGCCTTTTCTCAACCATTCTGTTCCTCGATTACAATGCTCCGCCGCGAGAGCCATGTACCAACTGACACAAGACTCTATTTATGGTGAGTTATTAGTGAAAACTTTGGCAACAGGTGATTTGAAAATGCGTCGCGTTGTGTTGGGGGATTTGGGGGCGATTGGGTATTTGGCAGCAGCAGATGCGATCGCCCAAGCGCAAGTGGAAAGTAGCTTTAAACTTATTGCTTTAAAAGGATTATTAGAGTATCAACTGCCAGAACAGTCTGATACTTTTGATATATCCGCACCAGCTATCCAAATCATGAATCTCATAGATTCACTCTTGTAGGGGCGGGGTTTCCCCCCCATAGGTGGGTTTCTTGCTACTGACAACAGAAAAATGGATGAACTAATTAGGGCTGTCACCGTAGCAGAAACACCTGAGCAAATGGTGACAGCAGTTAAAAATCTGGCAGCAGCCAAAGATCCATTGGCAATTCCTACCTTAATTGCCGTCTTTGGTTATAACAATCCAGCAGCGGCCATAGTGGCAGCAGCCGGGTTGACGGAGTTGGGAGAAATAGCAGTACCACAATTGCTAGACCAAATTGATGATTATAACTATGGCGCACGGGCTTATTCGATTCGTACAATAGCAGCGATCGCAGATCCCCGTGCTTTGGATATTCTCATCTCCACTGCATTGACTGACTTTGCCCCTAGCGTCCGCCGTGCTGCTGCGAAGGGATTAGGAAACATACATTGGCAGGAATTAGCACCTACTGAAGCTGAAATAGCCATTAACCGCGCCCTAGAGACACTTCTGCTGATTTGTGAAGATGCAGATTGGTCAATTCGTTATGCTGCTATTGTTGGGTTACAAGCTTTAGCAAAAGTGGCTATAGTGCAACCGCCTATTTCGGCTAAATTTCAATTAATGCTGACTAACGATACTGAAAAAGCCGTTCGCGCTCGCATTCAGTTGGCTTTAGCCTAGTAAACTGATTTATATACCATATAACAAGGTAAAAGTAAAGATGTCAATACCACTACTAGAATACGCGCCCAAATCGCAAAACCAGCGAGTAGAAGGTTATGAAGTTGCCAACGAAGACACCCCAACTATTTATCGCTTAGATCCAGCTACCTCAGACCAAGATATTGATAGCATCATCTGGGCTGCATATCGCCAAATTTTCAGCGAACATTTGATTTTAGCCAGCTACAAGCAAACCGCTTTAGAATCACAACTGCGAAATCGGGCGATTACCCTCCGTGATTTTATCCGAGGTTTAGGTAAATCAGAGGTTTACCGTACCCAAGTAGCAGATACAAATTCTAACTACCGCTTAGTTGACATCACCTTAAAACGTTTCTTAGGTCGGGCTGCTTACAACCAAGACGAAGAAATTGCTTGGTCAATCGTGATTGCTACCAAAGGGTTACACGGTTTTATAGATGCTCTATTAGAATCAGACGAATATTTAGACAACTTTGGTGATGATGTTGTCCCCTACCAACGTCGTCGCTTTGGCTCACGCCCGTTTAACCTCGCTAACCCCCGTTATGGTACTGACTGGCGTGATACTCAAAACCTGCGTGGTCTGGCTGGTCGTTCCTACTACAGTATCCGCACATCAGGACAACTAACTACAGCAGATATCCGTCGGGCAATTCCTGCCAACTTCTTCATTATGGCTGGGTCTATTATTACCAACGAGTGCAACTACCAACGCAGTTTGGCCACAGCCCAATCCTACGTTAGTAGCGGCGGTATTCCTGATACAAGCAGAGATCATCAAGAACAACCCACAGTTAAACCTGTAGCAGTTTCCCTACCTTATCGTTACATTCCTGGTAACGCTAAAAATTAGTCATTGGTCATTGGTCATTGGTCATTGGTCATTGGAAAATACTTATTCCCTGTTCCCTGTTCCCTAACAACTAACAAACATGACAATACCTTTACTAGAATACAAACCCAGTTCTCAAAACCAGCGTGTTTCTGGTTATGAAGTTCCCAACGAAGATACACCCAAAATTTACCGAATCGAAGACTACGGCTTTGGTGGAGAAGTAGAAGAACTAATTTGGGCGGCTTATCGGCAACTTTTTAGTGAACACGTCATCCTCAAATTTTACCGCCAAGTTCATTTAGAATCCCAAGTTAAAAACAAAGCCATTACTGTCCGTGATTTTATTCGGGGTTTAGCCAAATCTGAAGCTTTCCAAAGTTTGGTAATTCAGAGTAACTCCAACTACAGATTAATAGAAATTGGACTAAAACGGTTATTAGGTCGCGCCCCTTATAACAAAGAAGAAGAAATCGCTTGGTCAATTGTGATTGCTACCAAAGGTTGGGGCGGTTTTGTGGATGCTTTACTAGATTCCGAAGAATATCAAAACAACTTTGGGGAAAATATCGTTCCTTACCAAAGACGACGTTATAAAGATAGACCCTTTAATTTAGTAACACCAAGATACAGCGACTACTGGCGCGACCAAATCGAGGATGCTCGTTACAAATGGGGCGACATCAAAAACTTTTTGGATATGGCAAATTCCATTAAGATTAAAACAGTGCCTCACACACCAGTTAGCACTGCCAACATCCAAATTCCTAACACTACCAGAGAAACCAAATCAACAGGTATTCCTGTTTCTATTAGTCCTAGTGCTAGTTTTCCCGTGCGCTAAATAGTTTTTTAACTAGCTGGGAAATTTCGGTGATAAAAGTGATAAAGTTTGCATTTTTTTAAGGATTTTAATTTTAGTTATTTTGCTAAGTATGACGACATTTTAAGATGCCAACTTTACTAAAAGGCAGGTTCTTTAAAATGGCAATTCCTTTACTTGAATACAAACCTACAACTCAAAACCAAAGAGTAAACAGCTTCGGTACGGCAGATATTAACGAAGACAATCCTTATATCTACCGAATTGAAAATGCTAATTCTTCCGGCGAAGTTGAACAACTAATTTGGGCTGCTTATCGCCAAATCTTCAACGAACAGGAGATTCTCAAATTTAACCGTCAAATTACCCTAGAAACCCAACTCAAAAATAGGTCAATTACGGTTAAAGACTTCATTCGTGGTTTGGTGAAATCAGAGCGATTTTATCAGCTAGTTGTGACACCTAATAACAACTATCGGTTGGTAGAAATGGTTCTGAAAAGAATTTTGGGTCGTTCTCCTTATAATGAGCAAGAAAAAATTGCTTGGTCAATTCAAATTGCTACTTTAGGTTGGGGAAAATTTGTAGATATTCTGATTGATAGTAGCGAGTATGAACAAGCCTTTGGTGAGTATACCGTACCCTATCAACGCAAACGAATGACCACAGACCGACCAATCAGCTTTACTCCCCGCTATGGTGCTGATTATCGTGACCGGGCAGGTATTGTCCAAAAATGGCCGTATATTCGTCAATGGCGTGGAGGTTTCTACCCAGGCTCTGGGCAAAATGTTGATTTGGGGGCATTGTCTGCTGTATTACTGGTAATAACCGCAGGCATCACTTTCTTGTTGATTCTCAATTGGTTAGGAATTAGTGATATCTACTAGCCTTTTAAGGGGAAAATAAGTAAGTAACCCCGCCTCAGAATGAATTCTGAGTCTAATAGCAAAAGTCGTCTAAAGACGACTGAAAAAAAGTTTATAGTCCGTTTTAACGGACTTTAGTTATTAGCCCTGATAGCGAAGCGTGGCGTAAGCCATACTTCAGTTCTGGGCGGGGTATGTCTAAAACGAAATCTTTCTTTGTTTAATTTGATAATAAAAGGAGAAAAATAATATGGCATTGCCATTACTTCAATACAATCCAAGTAGTCAAAATCACCGAGTGGACAGCTTTGGCGTTGCTGACCAAAATGAAGATACACCTTATATCTATCGGATTGAAGATGTTAGTTCTTACACTGACATGACAAACATCATTTGGGCTGCTTATCGCCAAGTTTTCAGCGAACATGAAATTCTCAAGTTTAACCGTCAAGGGACTTTAGAATCTCAACTCAAAAACGGTTCTTTGTCAGTTCGTGATTTCATTCGCGGTTTAGCTAAATCTGAAGCTTTCTATCGTTTGGTTGTTTCTGTTAACAACAACTACCGTTTAGTAGACATCACCCTCAAACGTTTGTTGGGTCGTTGTGCTTACAATAAAAAGGAAGAAATTGCTTGGTCAATTGTGATTTGTAACAAGGGCTTTGGCGGTTTCGTTGATGCTTTATTAGACAGCGAAGAGTATACCCAAAACTTTGGTGATAATACCGTACCTTACCAACGCAAGCGGTTTGTAGATCGTCCTTTTAACTTGGTAACTCCTCGTTACGGTGCGGACTTCCAAGAAACAGCCGGTACAGTCAAAACCGACTGGCGCTTTACTTTGGAGAATTTCTATACTGCTAAAGCTAAAGCCAAGCGTTTGAAAGCAGGTGATCCTGGCAACTTTGAAGCTATGGCGGCTTCTGTCTCTGATAAAGGTAACTATGCTCAAAAGCTATCTTCTTTTGATATTGATTACCTGAATGCTGTTCCTTACCGTGGCAAACGCTAGTACGGACTAGGCGGAATTAAAAATTAATAATTAAAAATTAAAAAGGCGGATATTACCAGCTTTTTAGTTATTTTTAATAGTTAGTTAACTTCCGCTGTTGTGTACTAAGTTGACCCAAAAATTTTTACTTTATAGGGTGCGTTAGGAAGATAATTCTTGACGCACTCTTAATTTTTTGTGCTGTTGCTCATGGTTTTTGTAAATAGGAGTTTTTTGCCTATTCTATGGAGATGTACCTTGAGGTAAAATCTCCTATAACTCAATTAACTTAAAGCCCCAAATTTTCAAAACTGCGATCGCTATTTCTGGATCTATACCATCATAGGCTTCCCATTCAGACTGGGGATCTTTAGGATGCCCTTCACCTACGTAACCTGCAATTTTAATGATGGGAATATTCACTAAGTAATCACGTTCCATACCTTTAGGGAGAGCTAATTTAATTCTGCGACCCACAAACTTAGATGCACTAGATTCAGCTACAGATTCCCGAACTAAACAAATATCACCAGCAGTTCCCCAAGTAGTTTGGTAAATGTGGAGAAACGATATATAACTTTCTGGTTTGATGGATCTTTTGAGAACTTGCATTATCTAATCCTTATCCTTGTTTTCGACAATTTTATGTAAACTCTACCTGCTATATTCCAATTTCCTGCTTTTGACAGAATAAAACAAGGGGTTTGCACCCCTTGAGAGAGTTTAAAAAGTGAACCGTATTAGTGATCTACGCGGGTGTAAACTGCAAAGATACACCGTTCATACAGTAACGGAGACCAGTTGGTTTGGGTCCATCATTAAAAACATGGCCTAAATGTCCACCACAATTACTACAATGGACTTCAGTTCGGGTCATGAAAAATGTTCTATCTGTAGTAGTAGCGATCGCCCCCTCTATGGGTTTAAAAAAGCTTGGCCAGCCAGTACCACTATTAAACTTAGTATCAGCAGTAAACAAAGCTTGTCCACACCCAGCGCAGACATAAGTACCAGGTTCATATTGCTTATCCAGGGGACTGGTATGGGAGGGTTCTGTACCATGTTTCCGCAATACCCGAAACTGTTCTGGTGTGAGGATACTCTTCCACTCTTCCTCTGTTTTTGTCACTGCAAACTCTGTATTAGAAAGTGCCATAGATTCTGAACTCCAATTGATATAATGGGAAAAAAAGGCTGTACCGACTAATAGGGTACTGATTTGTAAAAAATGGCGTTTGTCCATAATCTATTATTTGCTATTTTTCTCTTCCTGAGCTAACTCCACACGATTGATAAATTCTCTGGCGAGAAATTGATGAAAATCACCTCAAAACATCTTGCTCCCTTGAGAAGGATATGTAATAATTCTAAAATAAATTTAAATATACGGTATCTTTATCGGATTGTCGGTGTTTATTAGAAATCCAATAATTAGAGACTTAACAGCCAAGAATATTCAAAATTGACCTGAAAGTGATATATATATGTCTTTTTTTGTTAAATCATGTACCTGATTCAATTGCATATTGCTATATTACAATTCTGGTACTGGTGAATAAGTATGGAATTGGCAAATTAGACTTTGAGAACATTGCGACTTTGCGCGAGGTATATTCATATATAGTGTTGCTGAGTAAAAGTATGATTTTATTTCACGCAGAGACGCTCCAGGCGCAGAGAGTAAGAGTTTGAGAGATGGAATTTTCGACTTTCATACCCCAATGCACCAACGCCTCATATATTTGCTAATTAAATGTACAAATTGCACCTATCCCATCACAATTAATCAGTTACTCTGGAGTTGATCTTTACAACTACAACACTAATGTGCCAACTATTAGGAATGAACTGCAACGTACCCACAGACATTTGCTTTTCCTTTGAAGGTTTTTCTGCCAGAGGAGGAAAAACAGATGAACATAGCGACGGTTGGGGAATTGCCTTTTTTGAAGGTAAAGGATGTAGGATTTTTTTAGACGCTGAAGCTTCTATAGCGTCACCAATTGCCGATTTTATCCGTCAGTATCCCATTCATTCTACTCATGTGATAGCTCATATCCGCAAAGCCACTCAAGGTAAAATAGCCTTAGAAAACTGTCATCCTTTCCGTCGGGAACTTTGGGGTAGATATTGGGTATTTGCTCATAATGGTAATTTACCAGATTTTAACCCAGAAAATCATGGGGCTTTTCAACCTGTGGGTGCTACTGACAGCGAAAAAGCATTTTGCCTAATTCTTAATACTTTGCGATCGCATTTTCCCCAAGGACAACCACCATTAAAGGAACTCTACCAGACATTACATAAAATCACCAAAGAGATAGCAATTCTTGGATCTTTCAACTATATATTATCAAATGGTCAGCATTTTTTCACCTATTGCTCAACCAAACTTTGCTACATTATTAGACAAGCACCCTTTGCTGCGGCGCATTTAATTGATGAAGAGATGACTGTAGATTTTAGCGAATTGACTACACCAAGCGATCGCGTTGCTGTCATCGTCACCACACCCCTAACCGATAACGAAGTTTGGACACAAATTCAACCGGGCGAACTCCTAATATTTCAGGATGGATTACCCCTGAAACTTGCATGATTTTTGACAACTATTTTATTAATAAGACAAAGCAAAATTCGGGAACTACTCGGTTCTAGAACTCGTTGGTAAATACTTATTTAATATCGTAAATATCTGCTCTTTTTTTATAGGCTTATTAATAAAATCAGTTGCCCCAAATACCTTGACCCGAACTCGATCAAAGACTCCATCGCTACCACTTCCTCTAACATACCTCTAAGATACAAGGTTGGGTTGTGGAACGTAAACGTTCGCCAAGCAATCGGAACGAAACCCAACATTATCAAGGATTTTGTTGGGTTTCGCTATCGCTCAACCCAACCTACATTTCCTTAACCGACAAGTATTGCCATCGCTACTCGTTAATATGGACTTTCAATTCAGAAAAAATACCCAAAAATTTCTTGTGGTGCGGGCATCTTCAGTACTAATCATCAAGAATGAGCAAGGATACCCATCCCACAAAATTGGATAATTTATTTTTTGATGTTCCCTTAATGCCAATATTTGCTGAAATATTCTAGGCTAGAGGTAGTTCATTACTGCTATATTTAGCGTCTTCCACTTTGGATTTTGTCGAAGATAGCACCATCGTCAAAGAACTTCTTCTGTACACCATTCCAACCTCCCAAACTATCCACAGTGTAGAGTCGGGCAATCTTGGGGAATTTACTTTGTACTTCTTTGGCTACAGTAGCGTTAACTGGCCGAAAACCAACTTTAGCAAACTCACGTTGTGCTTCTGGAGTGAAAAGGAACTTGACAAAAGCTTCAGCCACTTCACGATTTCCGTGCTTATCAACATTTTTATCCACAACTGCGACAGGTCCTTCTATAGAAATATTGACTGGAGGAACTTCGTAAGAAATATCTGTTTTTCCTTGCTGTGCAGCTAGAATGACTTCATTTTCATAGTTTAGTAATACGTCACCCTGACCTTTTTTGTAAAAAGCATCACTTGATTCTCGTGCATCTTTGGGTAATACAATTACATTCTTAAACACATCAGTGACAAATTTCAAAGCCTGGGATTCATTGCCGCCATTCTTCACCAAAGCACCCCACAAAGCTAGGAAATTCCATCTAGCACCACCCGATGTTTTAGGATTTGCGGTAACAATCTTCACACCAGGTTTTGTTAAATCTGTCCAAGTCTTGATCTTTTTCGGATTACCAGCACGAGTTTCCAGCGCAACTACTGAACGGGTAACAATTGAATTATTCGGAGCTTCCTTCTCCCAACCTGGTTTAATCAAACCGGCTTGTTCGATTTTTTTTGTATCTAATGCTAGTGCTAAAGCTACCACGTCTGCTGGTAGACCATCAATAATAGCGCGGGTTTGAGAACCAGAACCGCCGTAACTTTCCCGAATTACAACATCTTGGCCTTTTTCTCTCTTCCATTTCGCTACAAACTGGGGAATGATTTTGGAGTAAGCAGCCTTAGTCACTGCGTAACTAGCCAGGGTAATTTCAACTTTTTTACCGCTTTGACTCATGAGTTGCGTTTTTTGGGCTGTACCTGCAAATACAGGAATAATATTGCTTATACTTACACCAACGGCTAGGAATAAAGCAGGAAATAACGGCTTTGTTCTGGACAATAATTTTGAAGTGTTTAAAGAATTATCTGTCATGGGATGTCCTTAAATTGGCTTAAATATAATCTACGATATCTTAATCGAGATACCGTACTTAACCTATCGAAAAAGAGCTTACCAGATGTAATAAATAAAATCAATAGTTTTTGCACTTAAAAACAACTATTTTACTATCGAGTATTGTATGTATTTAATATTGCAGTTATTTTTTAATGCTTGATTACCTAAAAAGCCAATATGGCAAGGCTTGGAATAAATTAAAGCTATTTTAATAGCAAGTATTTGATTTAAATATATGTATTAAAAATAACTATTTTTAAAATATTTGTATTTTGCAACCTCTATAAAGACAATTGAAAATTGATACTTCTTTATTAGAGGAGTTGTAATTTGTCCTGAAACTGGTAAAATCACCATATTCCCTATCGTCAATATGCTGTTTAAAACAGCATTGACAATTATGCTTTATAGCACAAGTGCAAGCTGAGGAATTAATTATCCGTATTTTTACAGGAGGAAAAATAATGAATTTGTGGCAACAATTACTGAAAAAATTACAACTGAGGTTTAACCCCAATTCTCTCAAAGGCTTTGTATCACTCTTCTTAGCAGGCACAGTATTGAGTGTATCTCTTGCTGCTTGTTCTGGGACAAATACCAGTAATTCTTCATCTAATGCAACCAATGATACGGATAAAAAACAGAATGTAGAACTAACCCTTGTCTCATTTGCTGTGACTAAAGCTGCTCACGCTGCCATTATTCCCAAATTTGTGGAAAAATGGCAAAAGGAACATAACCAAACTGTAGTTTTCAAACAAAGCTATGGCGGTTCTGGTTCACAAACTCGTGCTGTAGTTGATGGTTTAGAAGCAGATGTTGTTCATCTAGCACTAGCTCTAGATACGCAAAAAATTGAAAAAGCGGGATTGATTCAAGCTGGGTGGGAGAAAAAATTTCCTAATAATGGTATTGTTTCTAAATCTGTCGCCGCTTTAGTGACTCGTGAAGGCAACCCTAAAGGTATTAAAACTTGGGCTGATTTAGCTAAAGATAATGTTAAACTAATTACCGCAGATCCTAAAACTTCTGGGGTAGCGCGGTGGAATTTTCTCGCACTTTGGAATTCGGTCATTAAAACTGGTGGAGATGAAGCTAAAGCGACAGAGTTTGTCACTAAAGTTTATAAAAATGTCCCTGTATTAACTAAAGATGCTCGTGAAGCTACAGACGCATTTTTTAAACAAGGTCAAGGTGATGCTTTAGTAAACTATGAAAACGAAATTGTTTTAGCCGGAGATAAGGGTGAAAAAACAAATTATGTTCTTCCTGATGTAAATATCTCCATTGATAATCCTATTGCTGTTGTGGATAAAAATGTTGATAAACATGGTAATCGGGAGGTGGTGGAAGCTTTTGTGAAATACTTATTTACTCCCGAAGCACAACAGGAATTTGCGAAAGTAGGATTTCGCCCTGTTGATGAAACAGTAGCTAAGAGTAAAGAATTTGCTGACAAATATCCCCAAATCAAAACTTTAGGTACAGTTGAAGAATTAGGTGGTTGGGATGCTGTTCAGAAAAAGTTCTTTGATGATGGGGCAATTTTTGACCAAATTCAAGCTAAGAATAAGCGGTAATGGGTGATTGTTAGAGAATAACTGACAACTGACAACTAATAACTGATTAAATTATGGCTGTATCTTCTTCTGTACAAACTAATATTAAACCTCCAGTTTGGAAGGTGTTTCTAGATAATTTGATTCATCTTCCTTGGACTTGGCGGATTACTTTGGGATATCTAACTGTAATGTTATTTATTCCGATTATGGCGATGTTTCTCAAAGCTAGTACAGAACCCCCTGCTAAGTTTTGGGAAATTGCGACTAGTGAGTTAGCATTAGCAACCTATAATGTTACCTTTGTTACGTCTTTATTTGCGGCTTTGCTCAATGGCGTATTTGGGACTTTGATTGCTTGGGTATTGGTGCGTTATGATTTTCCTCTTAAACGAATTATTGATGCGACTGTAGATTTACCGTTTGCTTTGCCAACTTCTGTCGCAGGTTTAACACTGGCAACAGTTTACAGTGATAATGGATGGCTGGGTTCATTGTTAGCACCAATGGGGATTAAAGTATCCTTTACTCGGTTGGGAGTTGGAGTAGCAATGATATTTATATCTTTACCTTTTGTGGTGAGAACTGTGCAACCGGTACTGCAAGAAATGGAATCAGAAATTGAAGAAGCTGCTTGGAGTTTGGGTGCTTCCGAATGGCAAACTTTTTGGAAAGTGATTTTACCGCCTTTATTTCCGACAATTTTAACTGGTGTGGCTTTGGGTTTTTCCCGCGCTGTGGGAGAGTATGGTTCAACAGTAATTATTTCTTCTAATACACCGTATAAAGATTTGATTGCACCTGTGTTAATTTTCCAGCGGTTGGAACAATATGACTATTCCGGCGCAACTGTAATTGGTGTGGTTTTATTAGGAATTTCTTTGGTGATGTTGTTAGCAATTAATTTCTTACAAGCTTGGGCAAGAAGATATGACAATAGATAAAGTTAAAAGACAAAAAAAACAAAGTTGGGTGCCAGCGGTTTTAATTGGCGTGGCAATTTCCTACCTATTTCTGGTTCAATATATTCCAGCTATTAATGTTTTTTTTGAAGCTTTCAAAAAGGGATCTGGACCATTTTTATCCAACCTGGCAAAACCGGAATTTCTCCATGCAGCTTGGTTAACTCTATTACTAGCTGCGATTTCTATCCCTGTGAATGCCGTATTTGGATTATGTGCGGCTTGGGCGATCGCTCGACATAAATTCCCTGGACGCGCTATAGTTCTCAGTATCATTGATTTACCATTTTCCATCTCCCCAGTCGTCGCCGGGTTAATGATAGTCCTACTATACGGCAGACAGGGCTGGTTTGGTCCTTGGCTACAAGCACATAATATCCAAATCATCTTTGCTTTTCCAGGAATGGTAATGGCTACCGCCTTTGTGAGTATGCCTTTTGTCGCCAGAGAAGTAATTCCTATCTTAGAAGAATTTGGCAAAGATCAAGAAGAAGCCGCCAGAACATTAGGTGCAAACGATTGGCAAACTTTCTGGCGAGTAACTTTACCGAGTATTCGCTGGGGTTTACTCTACGGTTTAATCTTAACAAATGCCAGAGCAATGGGTGAATTTGGCGCAGTCTCTGTCGTATCTGGTAACATTGCTAATACAACCCAGAGTTTACCCTTATTCGTGGAAGATGCTTACAAACAATATGAAACTGAAGCTGCTTTTTCTGCGGCTGTATTGTTAGCATTCCTCGCAGTAATCACCTTGATACTCAAGGAAATTCTAGAACGCAAAACCCAAATTAAAGAAGTTGAATAAGGGGTAATGGGTAATTTTTAGACAGATATAAAATTACATCTTAGGAGTTGTTATGAGCAGTGAAAATACCCTGATAAACAAGCGAATTCGCATCAGAATCACTCAAGATCATCATCAAGAACCTGTCATTTCTCGCCTAGTTTCCGAATACGGCTTAACAGTAAATATCAAAGCTGCAATTCTCGGACAAAATGCTGTAGGTGATGGTTGGTTTGACTTAGATATCCAAGGAACAGAAACACAAATTGAAAATGGGTTAACCTATTTACGGGAATTAAACTTGCAAATCTGGGACGAAAACAGCATTAGTGATTGGTAAAAAAATTGCCAGCCAGATTAAGCAATATATCCAACCAATCAGGGCTATTTCATTCTTATTTAGCAGTTGATATTCCGTTAAATCGGAATTGATTTGTTAGCCCTGTTCGTGTAGGTTTTCCGTAAGCTAATTCAGTACAGGGCGAACTATGTTTAGAATCAAATAACCCTGGTTTTCTCTTGAGATTTTTACACTAATAAATTTTCTATTCCTGTTGTCGTTCCTGCTGTGGAAACTTGGATAACTCTGCCATATTGTAACCGCCATTGTAAAGCGTTAGAAATTGTCAGGTAGCCTATTTCTGGAGGTGATTGTAAAATTTTTTCTGCCAGTGTTTCGCGTCCAATTTCATCCAAAGGAAAATTGCGTTCCTCTAAAAAAGCTACAATATCATCTTTATTGCCATTGCGGCGGATAATTTCCATTATTCCATAAGTAGTTTGATAATCTCCAGTTCTTTCCTTGGCTACAAAAACAACATTATTAAATTTTAAATTAGCAGTTAAAGAAGTATGCTCATCAATTTTTTCCTATGCAAATATTAATAAATTATATCCTAAACCATAGACTTTTTGACTGGCATTTCTAAACGGACAGGACGACTGAGGCTGTTTAATAGATGTTACTTTTAAATCTACTTCTAGTCCCGGAAAATCTATACCTAACGCAGCACTACCAAGGGTATATTCATATCTTGAAGATAAATATTGATTAAAAGTAGATTCAACATAAGTACCAACTGCTTTACCATCTGTAACCCCATACAGATTATGAATTTGTGTTACACTTAATTCTGAGCAAAAATTACGTGCTGCCGTTTTTAAAGATTCTAGTGTTAGTAATTCCATTTTGAAATTAAATAGCTAAACTTAACTGTTGCCAAGAAGATTTAGTAAATTCAATATTGCTTTTACCAATTCTTTGACATACCCATTCTACACAACTAGGGACAATTGCATTACCAAATAAAGAATATTGATCATAAATTCTAGCAACCCGACACCAATCATCAGGAAAACCCATCAATCTGGCATATTCAACATTAGTTAAACGCCGATATTTATCACCTATTTGATAACGTTCATAATGTCTGGATGTGGAAGCAGTTAAAGTTGATGCAATTCCATTAATTCCGAAAATTGTATACCCTAATCTTGCTCCTCCATCTTGATTATATAATAATTCCACACCTTGACAATAACGATTTACCGCTTTACTTTGCTTAATTCGTTCTAAAGTATCAGATGTAAAATCAAATTGAGCATCTACTATTAAATCATCTTGGAGAATATCTTTTAATTTTTGTCTAGGTTTGATATCTGGTAAATTAGGAAGATTCAAAGTTAACATTTTATTTTTATAAGCAATTCCCCAATTATAGTTATTGCCTTTATTTGCAACTATAGGCATCATATCTTTTTCTGTTAATATTTCTATATTTTGTAAATCAATTAAATCTGCTTGAGTTAAGAAAACAGATGTATTTTGTAAAAGTTGAGAATTTATATAAACTGAATTTAACTTAGTCCCAAAAATAAAAATCCTGTCTCTATTTTGAGGAATACCAAAGCTAATAGGACTAATGATTCTCCACTCTATAAAATAATCTAATTCAGAAAGTGCATTTAAAATCACCCGAAAATGATAACCATTTTCCATTGTTAAAAGTCTTTTGACATTTTCCAAGAAAAAATATTGAGGTTTTTTTTCATCTATAATTTCTACAATACGCTCAAATAAAGTGCCTCTAACACTATCTCTTACACCCAGTTTTTTACCAGCAGGACTAAATGGTTGACAAGGGAAACCAGCAGTTAAAATATCATGATTGGGTATATGTGATATAGGAATTTTGTTGATATCACCTAAAACTATAGAATCTTTACCAAAATTACTTTCATAAACTTGACAACTCAATTCATTGATATCATTAGCCCATACAGTTTCAATATTAGCATTTTCTAAGCCTAAACGAAATCCACCGATACCAGCAAATAATTCTATAGCTTTAAAATTGGTTGTTTTCATATATTAATTGTATATTGTTTACTCATCTGTAAAATAATCGGAATCTATTTTTTTAATTTCATAAATAGAAACTGTGGAAACACCCACATGATTATCAATCATTAATTGGGCTAGTTCTTGTCCATCTATTAACACAATTTTACTATCTATTATAGATACATATTCTCTAGCTTCTTGGGAAAATCTAGAAGTAGTGGTAAAAACACCTTTTCTTGCTCTCCCTTAAAGAATGTTCCTTACCATCACTTGCATATTGCAATAAAGGCAGCATAATAGCTTGAAAATCAGGAATAGTCATTTTCTACCAATAAAAAAATCAAGATATTAACTTTTATACCATACTAATAAAAATTCTAGTTAAAAATCTTACTCAAAACCAATAAATGTAAGAATTGTATTGAGTTCATGAATACAGTAAGGTTGAAAAAAAATCTGACATTTTCTTATCCGAATTCACCTTATTTCTGATTTAATATGTCATTTTGACGCAACAAATTTAGTCTGATTAGATAAGAGACAATATTATTAGAGGCAGAAAGGTTAAAACTAGTTAAATGGGAGAATAAAGGTGAAAAAATCTAATCATAAGGATAAAGGGAATGAGCCAATTCCTTCTAGGAAAATCCGAGCAGAGAAGCCTATTGATAGAAGTTCCCATGGGCTGGTGACAAATGATTTACTGCTTGCAAGCGTTTTTTCGCCGAGCGAAAGAATAAATGGATTTGAACAGAATGATTTAGGAGACATCTGGTGGCAAACATTCTTTGGTATTCCTAACGGTCAAAATCCTGGTCAGTTTGATGACAGTAGCGATCCAAATGGAGCGGCAGGTTCTAGTGACAAAGCCAGTTTAACCCGGATTGATTCCATCCAATTTCTGGCAGGTAAATTTACGACGGATCAACAGCCGCCAGGTCAACTGCCAATCACGGCAACTGCCGAGCGGACAATTAAGGTAGCGGGTGGATCTGTCTTCTTTTTCCCGACTTTGAATGCGGTATCTCCTGATGTGCCTCTGGGTGAGGATGGAGAGCCGATTCGTAATTCGGATGGAACTTTAGTGGGAGGTATTGGTACAGGTGGACCAACAGAAGGTGAGGTTAAAATAGAACTCGATACTCTTCTTGCTGGCATTAAGAATCTCAGTGCCTCTATAGATGGCGTTGAGATTCCTAACCTATTGAATTACAGACAGAAATCTGATCAGCCTTTTTCCTACACTTTACCTGAAGATAACATTTCAGACATCCCTGGAGGAGGAACTTTTGGTGGCGTGCTTGCTGACGGATATTGGGTGGGGATAGGCAACCTTTCTCCTGAAGATCATGTGATTAAATTCGGGGGGTCTGTTGAGTTTAATGCCGACAACCCAGGACCTGACTTTGTGGTGGATATCACTTACAACATTTCTTTCGATCTTAATGAGATAAAGGGTACAAATCGCAAAGATACTCTTTTCGGCACTAATGGATGGGACGAAATCAAAGGACTCAACGGCAATGATTACATTGTTGGACGAGAAGGCAATGACGCTCTTTATGGTGGGAATGGTCGTGATACTCTGATTGGAGTTAATCCTTATGCTTGCAATCCAGGATTAGGAGAAATTGACATCTTTTACGGCGGAAAAGGTCGAGACACTTTTGTACTAGGAAATTCTAGACAAGCATACTATCAAGGAAAAGGTTTACAAGACTACGCTCTGATTAAAGATTTCAACACTCAAGATATCATTCAACTTCATGGAAATCGTTGCTCCTATGAGTTAAGCGAAACCTATTCCCTTGGAGGCAAGAGTGGTACTAGCATTTTCCTAAAAGATACTTCTGAACTCATTGGATTTGTTGAGGGAGTAACTAGCTTGTGTTTAGCAAGTAATGACTTTAGCTTTGTTTGTTATTGACAACCACCGATACAGATAGCAATAAAAAGGGAAATAGGGGTTGAAAGTGCGCCTTTGCGTAAAAATTTAATCAAAATTAAACCCCTCTACTAAAACTTAGCAGAGGGAATAATCAAAGCTTACACCTTCGGTTTAAAAGTCGAAGCAACGTGTAACTCCTTCAATTGTTTTGCGTCTACATTTGCAGGAGCATCTGTTAACAAACAACGAGCTTGTTGAGTCTTAGGAAACGCAATTACATCACGAATTGATTCTTCTCCAGATAGTAACATTACCAAACGATCTACACCGTAAGCAATACCACCATGAGGAGGAGTACCATATTCAAAAGCTTCCAACAAAAAGCCAAATTTACTTTGTGCTTCTTCCGTTGATAAACCAATAGCTGAAAACACCTGTTCTTGAACTTCTCGCTGATAAATTCGCAGACTTCCACCACCAACTTCAAACCCATTGAAGACTAAATCATAAGCTTGAGCGCGGGCGGTTTTTAAATCGCTGATATCATCAGGATGAGGTGCGGTAAAAGGATGATGTAATGCTTCTAAACGTTTTTCATCTGCATTCCATTCAAACATGGGGAATTCTGTCACCCACAGGAAGTTAATTTTATCTTTTTCAATTAACTTAAATTCCTTAGCTACAAATTGACGAATTCTGTCTAAAGTTTTATTCACAGTGGACCTATCAGCAGCCGCAAATAATAACAAATGTCCAGCTTTTGCACCTGTTCTTGTTAAGATTTCCTGCTTTTGTTCCGGTGTCAAATTATCTTTAATTGCGCCAATGGTGTCAAGTTCACCATTTTCCCGAACGCGAATATAAGCTAATCCTTTTGCACCAGCTTCTGCGGCTTCTCGGAAAATATCGCCACCTGGTTTAATGCGAACATTAGAAATGGCATCGTTACCGTTAGGAATGGGGAGAATTTTAACAATACCACCGTTAGAAATTGCTTCTCGAAAAACTTTAAAACCGGAATCTTTTAAAACATCGGAAACATCAACTAATTCTAAACCGTAGCGGGTGTCAGGCTTATCGCTTCCGTAACGGTTCATAGCTTCCGCGTAGGGAAGACGAGGAAAAGGACGAGGTAAATCAATTCCTTTCACGGTTTTGAAAATATGACAAACTAACTTTTCGTTAAGTTCAATAATTTCATCTTCAGACATGAAACTCATTTCCATGTCTAATTGAGTAAACTCCGGTTGTCTGTCAGCACGTAAATCTTCATCCCGGAAACATCGCGCCACTTGATAGTATCTATCCATTCCCGATACCATCAATAATTGTTTGAAGAGTTGGGGAGATTGCGGTAAAGCAAACCATTCACCTTCATTAACGCGACTGGGAAGAATATAATCTCGCGCACCTTCGGGAGTTGAACGGGTGAGAATAGGGGTTTCGATTTCGATAAAACCTTCTAAGTCTTCCAGGTAGCGGCGCATGGCTTTGATGACTTGATGACGCAATTGCATATTTTGCGCCATGCGTTCCCGTCGTAAGTCCAAATAACGATATTTTAACCGCAAGTCTTCTCTAACTGTTTCCGTGTCTGCGGTGGAAACTTGGAAAGGTAATTGTTTGCGGACGGCGTTGAGCAGTTCTATTTTATCCGCATAGATTTCCACTTCGCCAGTGGGAAGTCGGGGATTTAGAGATTCTGGAGGACGTTGGGTGACTCTACCGGTGATTGCTACAACGTATTCATTGCGGAGAGCGTTAGCCTGTTCGTAGGAGTCTGGGGTGCGCTGGGGGTCGCTGACGATTTGGACAATACCAGAGCGATCGCGCAAGTCTAAGAATATCACACCACCGTGATCGCGGCGACGGTCTACCCATCCGTAAAAGGTAACAGTTTCACCAATATGTTCTTTTCGGAGTTCGCCGCAATAGTGAGTTCGCATAGTTGTTAGTTCTTTGGTTCCGGGCTAGGTTGGGTAAATGTCAAGGCTTTCCCATTATCTAGCATCAATAGTCATTGTAGTAGTTTTAGTTGAAGAAAAATCAGTTATTTTAGCCTTGACGGTGAGAAACCGCAGCTACACAGACAAAACCCATCTTTATGGGTTTCAAACCCTTAATTTTTCTTTGCTGTTTGAAAGTTAATTTCACCGCTTAGGGGTGTTATGAGGAAAATTTTTGTATAATCCATAGTTAGAGCGAGTTTAAAACTAAAAGCGCCGCGAGATAGCGACCGGATGACTGAAATGTGCTAGGGTTGAGCCAAGACTTTATTTTTATGAAAAAACGTAACGGCAATTCAACTCCAAACGCAAAATGCTTAATTTGGAAAAATGTGATTTTAAAGACCTTTCAAACCTTGCATCTCAAACGCAATATGGCGGAAATCCTGAACATAAAATGAATCCAGGTGATTTCAATCTTACGCCCCCTAGTTCTCCTAGATCCGGTAAGTCCCTTTGTGACTCTGTTAAGGTTTTCACCAGAAAGGAAGCTCTAGCTCTGCTGAGACAAGGCATTAAAAACGGATTAGTTAGTGACCGCTTTACAGGTTTGTGGCCAAAAAACGTTTGGTCTGTCATGGATGATGGAATTGCACTAGAAGCACAGCTTGAATTGCCTGAGCAAGGGTCGTATCATGGTTATCCTATGCAGAAAACAGATCCTTTCTATGAAGAGGTAATCAAGCAATGAAGGATTCGGAGTGAAAAAGCTAAATCTTAATTTTGACTGGTTGCCTAATGGTAATAATTCGCCCGAAATTCAGCAGACTATGGGTATGTTTAGTTTGCAAGCGGGAGAAATAAATCTGACTGAGAATGAGGATATTTGGACTCAAAAGATTTGCCCTACCGTTTTACTTTCTGCCTATCCCCTGGCATTATGGATGGCATCGTCATGGTGGAGATTACTTTTCGAGCCTCTTCCACCGGCAGGAATCAAACCTTCAGTTGATTGGAGAATGGCGCATGAACTAACTGCATCCAATCAAGGGTTTATTTGGCCGAGGGTCATATTCGCTTCAGATACTGAATCTATGCAAATATGGGCTACTCCATCACACCCTAGTGATAAACAGTCAGTTAGATACATAAATGGTCTTGAGCGCGCAGTCTCCGAAAACTTCCTTGAATTTGATAGCATAGCAGCAGCATTTATTGAGTCTGTTATATCCCGTCTTCATGAAACAGGAGTTTATGGCACATCTTTAGCTCACCTTTGGGAAGAAGTTCAGGAAGAACGATCTGACCCATATTCAACAATGTACTGTCGTCGTGAAGCAGAATTAGGCTATGATCCCGATGAATGTCCCGATGAGATCGTGAAAGATGCTCTGGATCTCGCTGAACGAGTTGGAAATGAAACGCTTTCTGAACTAGCTCCCACTTGCGGTAAAGAATCATCATCATCAGAAACCAAACCTTTCAGCGCAATTAAAGAACTCATTGAATCCACTGGACTCAAAGGAAAGCCCGTTAATTGGAGTAATTTGCCTGTAAATCAAGATACGGTAAAAGCGCCTTGGCAACGAGCCAAGGAAGTTGCATCTTTTGTACATAAGAAGATTGACAACGAAGAAAAACCTCTCACCAACAAGATCCTTTGCGATTTGCTTGGTCTACAGGAATCTGAATATGATGGCTGGCAGCCTCAAAAGCGACAACCCATCTCAGTTGCAGTTCCATTAGGGAACAATGGGTTTCACTATCATCCGAGAAAAAGCCATCCACTGGCCAAAAGATTTGAATTTGCCAGGCTTATTGGTGATTATTTGCTTTATGGCAACTGTGGGAAATCATGGCTTGCCAGCACTGACATCAGAACATCACGGCAAAAATATCAGCGGGCTTTTGCGGCCGAGTTTCTTTGTCCTCTCGATAGCTTACAGGCTTATTTAAATAACGACTACTCGGAGTCTGCGATAGAAGACGCATCCGAATATTTTATGGTAAGTCAACAAACAATCGAAACAATCCTTACCAATAATGGCTTAATTTTCTCCTCACACCGAGTGAATGATTTAGAACCTAGAATTCCCTATTAGCTTATTTTTAATAAGCGTATGTTAGCAGTTATATAGCAAGCAACTGCTGTAACACTGTGTTGCTCTTGATTAGCTATCAAATTGTTACTGACAAACACTGCGGTAAGCTCTACTGCCAATTTACGCCTGGGTAGGGGACTGAGTTCACCATTGAGATTCCAGTTCAGCAAACCATATTTTCAATAGTCACCCAAATCACTTTTTCAAACCCCAGTGGTTGCCGAAATATCAATTAACCAGCGAACTGTTTGCGGGAAAATAATCACAATTAACAAGACAATAAACTGTAAAACTATAAAAGGAATCGCACTTTTATGAATATCTAACGTACTCACTTCTTTAGGCGCAACACTTTGTAAATAAAACAAAGAAAATCCTACAGGTGGAGAAATAAACGCCGTTTGTAAATTCACTGCCATAACCACACCAAACCACACCATATCAATATTTAAAGCCTGTGCCGCTGGTACTAATAAAGGCATAGCAATAAAGCAAATTTCAATAAATTCTAAAAAAGCTCCTAAAATAAAAATCACGATATTACTAACAATTAAAAACCCCCAATATCCTCCGGGTAAACCTATTAATAAATTAGTAATCAGAGTTTTGCCACCTAAAGCATCAAACACCAAACTAAACATTGAAGAACAGAATAAAATCATCACCACTAAAGCAGTAATTACTGCCGTAGAATGAGCAGCATCACGAATTAATTGTGGTGTTAACCGTTTATTAAAAGCAGCCAAAATAGAAGCCCCAACAGCACCTACAGCCCCCGCTTCTGTGGGAGTTGCCACACCAAAGAATATACTACCTAACACCGCAAAAATTAAAATAATTGGGGGAACAACTGCTTTAAAAACTTGTTTAATTAATTGAGTACCTTCAGGAATTACGACATCATCTGGTATCATTGGCACTTTTTCCGGTTGAAAAAAAGCTAGTCCGATAATGTAGAGAATATAAGAACCAGATAACATTAATCCCGGAATTAATGCCCCTAAAAATAAATCTCCCACAGAAACACCAATTTGATCACTGAGAATCACTAAAACTAAACTTGGAGGAATTAACTGGGCTAAAGTACCAGAGGCAATAATTACTCCTGAAGCTAATTTTTTATCATAGCCATAGCGTAACATGAGCGGTAATGATAACATTCCCATGACAATTACTGTGGCGGCTACGACTCCAGTTGTGGCTGCTAAAACAGTTCCCACTAAAACAACTGCTAAAGCCAATCCGCCGCGAACACGACTTAACACAATGCCAATAGTTTCTAATAACTCTTCTGCTAATCCTGACTTTTCTAGAACTGCACCCAGAAACACAAAGAAGGGAATAGCAAGTAAAGTAAAGTTCGACATTGTGCCAAACCAACTATTAGGTAATAGGAGAAGACGCGCTGGATTAAAAGCCCCAACTGCTGTACCCATGAGTCCAAAAGCAATGGCTGTGCCGGCAAAGGAAAAAGCGACAGGAAAGCCACTCATGAGAATAAAGAAAAAGCCGACAAACATTAAAACTGCTAACCATTCAAAACCCATATTTTCCCCTACTCAATATTGATATTTTCTGAAGTTTCTAAACGAATTTGTTCTGCCACTTGGTGATAGCCTAGTAGTACGGCTAAATATTTAATTGCTTGAGAAATACTTTGTAAAAGCAGCAATAATAAAGCTACGGGAACCATAGTTTTAATTGGGGCGCGGGGTAAACCGTTAGCGTCAGAGGATATTTCCCAAGTTCCCCAACTACCATCACTTAATCTCCCCCAAGATTGTAAAACCGGATTGATTGTCACCCAAATACCGATTAAACAAAAGGGAATTAAAAATAAAACTGTTCCCATAAAATCAACTAAGGCGCGTTTTTTTTGACTCATATTAGTATAGAGAAAATCAACACGTACATTTTCCCCATGACGTAAAATATAAACAAAGCCGAATAAGAATGTGAGAGAAAATAAATACCATTGCAGTTCTAATAAGGCATTAGAAGACAATTGTACGCCAATGAAACGACCCATATAACGGGCGACAACATTGAAAAAACCGACTCCAATTGTCAATAAAACCAGCCAATTTGATAACCATCCCAATTTATCAGCACCATTGTCAATAAATTGGGAAAATCTTAATAGCTTACTGATGAAAGCAAATCTTTTTGAGTTACGCATAGAACATAATAAATTAAAGGCAAGACCTGACAATACAGTCAGCTAGGGAATAAATTCCCTGCCTAATAGCTCAAGTCTGTTAAAACAGACTCAGAAATTTCCCCAGTGTTTTTATCTCGTTATCTCGTTCCCAGTCTCTGACTGGGAATGACCTAATGGAGGCTATGCCTATTTTGTTATTGAAGGCAGAGCCTTCTGGAATTCATTCCCATACAGAGTATGGGAACGAGAAATTATTACTATTAATTAAGCAATTTTTCCACCTCCAAAATATCCAAATTTGTCAATTGTGCCACTTGTTCTACAGACATTCCATTCTGTAACAAATTAATGGCAACTTGTCTTAATTGCAATTCAGCTTTTTCTGCTCTTTGTTGTGTAATTCCTACCATTTCTTGAGAAGTGGGAAACAACTCACCATCCAAAGTTGCCCAACGTAACCAAGTCGCATCAACGCCTCTATAATTACCTTCCCAACGCACTAAAGCTAAATTTAAAACTTTGCTTACCAATTGATTTTTCTCATTTAGAGCAATCTGTTGATATGCACCACTATTCAGATCAAAACCTGCAAAATCATTGGGGTTAAACGGGTCATACCAAAAATATTCAGAAACCCGCATTTGATTTTGATAAATCAATTTTTTCTGATTTTTATCATTGTTAGCTGTGGTTTCTGAAAGTAATTCAATTACCACATCTGGGGGTTTTCCTTCTTCCCAAACTACCCAAGAAAGTCTTTCTGTTTTCGGCACACCTAAAACAGCAAAGAAATCTGGACCGCGAAAATCTTGATTTTTTAATTGTGCTAAACTGTAGTAGACAAACATATTGCCACCTACATATCCATCAGCCCTTTGATCTAACCAAGG
Organism: Dolichospermum compactum NIES-806; assembly: GCF_002368115.1. Classification (NCBI taxonomy): domain Bacteria; kingdom Bacillati; phylum Cyanobacteriota; class Cyanophyceae; order Nostocales; family Aphanizomenonaceae; genus Dolichospermum; species Dolichospermum compactum. The sequence goes on from NZ_AP018316.1 coordinate 5,155,107, forward strand.
CTGAATAGTATCAATTAGAACATCCATTTGTAATTTATGTCTTTGTGTCTCCATCGGGATACCATCATCACAAGGAAGTTCTGCCTGGGTGGGTGGCAGTTTAATGCTAGGTACAGCCAAAACAGTTTCTAACATAGCCGTTAAATTTAGTTAGAAATTACTTAATATTTTTATACTAATCTGAAATGATCAGCAATTGGCAAAATTATAAGAAATAATAAGTTTTAAGTGTATCAGCACCATAGAATCAAACTGTACAAGGAAAAGTAAACAAGTCTAAAACCTTTTTTCCCCGTGCCTAATCTCAACGAAAAATTTTAACATCAACCTACCCTGTAGTGGCTAAAATTTTACAGGATTATGATATTGTAGGTAAATCTTACTAATATTCATTTTTATGAAACGTCGAGCTATTGTTAACAGATTATCTCAAAGTGCGATCGCTGCCACCGGAGTCGCAATTGTTGGTGGTTGTCAAAAGGCTCAAAATCAAGCAGCTACAGGTCAAACAGACACCAGTAATCTACCGATAGTTAAATGGCAAATGGCTACAAGTTGGCCATTATCTTTAGAAACCATATTTGGCGGAGCGCAGGTTTTAGCGGAGCGCGTCAAATTTCTCACTAACGGTAAATTTATCATCGAACCCCGTGCGGCTGGAGAAATAGCCCCCGGTTTAGAAGTTCTCAATGTGGTTTCCCAAGGTGCAGTTCAAGCCGGACATACTGCTGCTTATTACTACATCGGTAAAAGTCTTGCTTTAGGATTTGGTACATCAGTACCATTTGGACTCAACGCCCAACAACAAAACGCTTGGTTATATGAAGGAGGAGGTTTAGCCAAACTTCAGGAAATTTACGCACGTAAATTCAATGTGATTCAATTTCCTGCGGGAAATACGGGGACACAAATGGGGGGATGGTTTCGTAACGAAGTCAAAACACTTAATGATCTCAAAGGCTTAAAAATGCGGATTCCCGGTTTAGGTGGGCAAGTTATGGCTAAATTGGGAGTAACGGTACAGACTCTTCCTGGGGGGGAAATCTTCCAAGCGCTACAAACAGGTGCTATTGACGCGGCTGAGTGGGTAGGACCCTACGATGATGAAAAATTGGGTTTAAATAAAGTCGCTAGATTTTATTATTATCCAGGTTGGTGGGAACCAGGTCCAACACTGGAAGTACAAGTTAATTTGGACGAATGGAAAAAGTTACCACCGCAATACCAAGCAGCTTTAGAAACCGCTGCATATCAGTCGAATACAACAATGTTAGCTCGTTATGATACCCGCAATAGTGAAGCATTAGAGAAACTATTAAATACGGGGGTTCAACTGCGTGCTTATAGTCAAGAAATTTTGGAAGCAGCGGAAAAAGCCTCTTTTGCTTTATATGATGAATTTGCGGATAAAGATGCTGATTTTAAAGCCGTTTATGAACAGTGGAAACCTTTTAGAGATCGGATGTATGCTTGGAATAATCTCAATGAAGGTAGTTTAACTCGTTATGCCTATGGGAAACTGAAATAATTAAGTCTGATAGCGTAGCGTAGCCATATCAGGATTTTGCTAGAATAGAATCTAAAATTGTCACATTTATGATGCTACAAACATGGCAACAATCTCATTTTGAAGAATTACAAAAAATCACTGAGACATTAGCTAAAATAACTAGACTTCCAGCAGAAGCAGTTAAACCTCATCTTGATGCGATGCTAGAACAATTAGTTAAAACTACAGAACTGCCATCTTATTAAAAAGTCTCAGATGAAGAATGGATTCAAGAACTAAATGAATGGAGTTCTAGCCATAATCCAAATATACCTCTTTTATCTGAATATGCTGTAAGTCGAGCAGGTATTTATGAAGATGAGCAACTTTAGTGGCATATTTAATTGATACGAATATTATATTGAGAATAGCACAGCCCAATCATCCAATGTGTGCAGAAGCTTTAAATGCACTTGCTATACTCCGAAAACAAAAAGAAGATTGCTATCTAACGCATCAAAACTTAATTGAATTTTGGCGTAGTGCTACCCGTCCTGCGGAAAGAAATGGATTAAGAATGAATTTATCCGAAGCTGAAGCATAACTAAAGCGATTGGAAAAATTATTCCCAATATTACCGGATATACCTGAAATTTACCCGGAATGGAAACGGATTGTGATTGAGTATGGTGTGATGGGTGTCAATATTCACGATGCGAGGCTAGTAGCAGTTATACTTGCTCATAGACTAACTCACATTTTAACTTTCAATATTAGCGACTTTAAACGCTATGGGAATAAAATTACCCCTGTACACCCAAATACCCTATTGGTAAAATAATCCTGTAAATCCTTAAATCCTGTACTTCGGCTATGGCTACGCCACGCAGGCTATCGCTCAGTAACCGTAAATCCTGATTCAGACAAGAATTTATTTTCCCCGACTACATGATATTAATGGGATCTACATCAATTGTTAAACTCACAGAAGCGGGGGAGAGCGATCGCACTTCTGGCCAATCTGGTAAATTAGGTAAAGCATCAGCAGCAAACTTGAGTAATATTTGCCAGCGATAACGGTTAGCTACTCGTAAAATACTAGCAGGTGCGGGTCCTAATATCTCAAACCCTTCTTTACTGCTTAAAAATGTAGCAATGATTTGGGCTGTATTTTGGACTTGAATCGGATCTAAACTACTTAACCGCAATAAAATTAATCTCCCATAAGGAGGATAATTCAGAGCTTGTCTTTGTGCTAACTCTGCATCAGCAAAAGATTGATAATCGTGCTTTTGTACCGCTTCAATAATCGGATGTTCTGGAGTGTAAGTTTGGACAATTACCCTACCTGGATCATCCCCTCTTCCCGCCCTTCCCGCAACTTGGGTCAGAGTTTGAAATGTACGTTCATTAGCGCGATAATCAGATAAATGCAATAATCCATCCGCAGCGACTACACCCACAAGGGTAACTTGGGGTAAATCTAACCCTTTAGTTAACATTTGTGTACCTACTAATAAATGCGCTTCACCATTAGCAAATCTAGTTAGGAGTTCACGGTGCGAACCTTTCTTTGTAGTTGTGTCGCTATCAAAGCGAATTATTTTCAAATTGGGAAATTGTTTAGTTAATTCCTGCGCTACCCGTTGAGTACCACTTCCGAAAAACTTTAAATAAGGGGAACTACATTCAGGACAATGGGGAGGATGTAAACGCCCATAATTACAATAATGACAACGCAATAATTCCGGCGCTCCTGCTTCCACATGATGATAAGCTAGGGAAACATCACAATGGGGACATTCCAACACATAACCACAACTGCGACAAGAAACAAAGGTACTATGTCCTCGTCGGTGAATAAATAAAATCCCCTGTTGTTGTCTTTCTTCCAATTGTTGCAGTGCATTTTGCAACTTTCTACTAAAAATAGACCGATTTCCCTCTTTTAACTCTTGACGCATATCCACAATTTCCACAGGTGGTAATGGACGGGAGTTAATCCGTTCTGGTAATGATAAATATTGATGATTTCTACTTACCCAACTTTCTAAAGAAGGAGTCGCAGAACCTAAAATGAGGGGACAATGTTCTAATTCGGCTCGCCATTGAGCGACAGTGCGGGCGTGGTAGGTGGGAATAGGAGAATCTTGTTTAAAGCTACTATCGTGTTCTTCATCCAGGATAATTAAGCCTAGATTGGGTAAAGGAGCAAAAATGGCGCTGCGAGTCCCGATAATGATTTGCGGTTCTCCTGTGAGCATTTGTCGCCAAGTATCGTAACGTTCACCGTCGGAAAGGGCGCTGTGATAAACGTGGACTTTGTTTCCAAATCTAGCGCGGAATCTGTCTGTGAGTTGGGGTGTAAGTCCGATTTCGGGAACTAAAACCAGGGCGGATTTTCCTTGTGCGAGTAATGGTGATATGGCTTGTAAGTATACTTCTGTTTTTCCTGAACCTGTCACCCCATGCAACAATACTTGAGCAAATCCAGTTAAGGAATTAATCGTTTCTAAGGCGTGATTTTGGGCTGGTGTCAATGATTTCGCCCAATCTCCGGCTACTGTGGGTCCTTGTTCTCTGCGTAATATTTCTCTGTCTTCAATGACTATATAGCCTTTATCTACTAAGGCTTTAAGTGTAGAAGTGCTGGTAGCGCAAAGTTGTAATAATTCACTTTGCCACATTTCTCCGCCTTGTCGCCGTAAAACTTCGACAATTTCTTTTTGACGGGTTGTTAAATCGTCATCATGATTATCCAGAAGTGTGACAGCTTTTTGTAATTTAGGTTGGGTGAGTCGTGGTGGTTCTAAATAGTTTTCTGCTAATCCCAAACGGATTAATTCCCGAATACCTCTATATGCAGCTTTAACTTTTTGTTGAATGTAGTGATAACTATAGTCTGCTGTTGGCGTTTTTTGTAAAAGTGTGATTACTTGCTGGGCTGTAGGGCTAATGTAAATAGAAAGATTTTCTCTACCCAAGGGAGTTAACCGCAAACGACGTTGTGATCTTCCTAATAATCCCGGTGGTAAAGCGACGCGAATAACTTGAATTAGAGGTGTATAGTAATAAGCTGCAACTCGGTTAAGTAATATCCAATAACCAGCAGGGAAAAACCCTTCACTAACCACATCTTCAACTTCTCGAATTTTTTCTAAGGGAATATCTAGATTAGGTTGAGTTAATAAGCGGATAGCGATCGCACCTATCTGTGTTGAACCAAAGGGAACACTTAAAATATCCCCTGGTTTAACTTCTAACTGTTCCGGTATTTGATAGGTAAATAAATCTGAACATCCTGGACAATCTACAAGCACTTCCACCCATTGAGACAACCTTGTTTGAGATTGATATAATCCTCCTGGTTCAGATACGGCTCTAACCGATGAATTTACACTAATACTATACATAACTTTTCAATTTATAAACAAATATTCTATTTACAGACTTGGTTAATTCTATCCAAGCTTACTTAACTATATCCTTTGATATTACCTGCTGTAAATAGTATTTTACAATACTTCAATTACTCATAATACTTGATAATCTGGAATTTATGTAATCTACCAGACAAATTATCTCCTAGCATCCGAGTAATAAATAGTTAAAAATTGATTTACATACTTGTGTTATAAATCTACCAACTCTATCTTCATAAATACCTTCAGAGAATGAGTAATTATGAGTAATAGGTAATGAGCAAGAATTCAAAACCCAGAATAAATCTGAGGTAAAACTGTTAGACCAATTCTTATCCAATAAGTATTCTAACTATTAAATACCCATGCTATCCATATCCGCGAATTAAGTGTGGAATTATTATTTCTAACTTCTTACGTGATTGTGTTATTAATTAAAACTCATTTTGAACTACGAACTAAGGCATAGAGCTTTTCCACCCATTGATAGATATTAAATATTTTTTCAATATGCGATGCTTTTAAACGATAAATATTATCCGGATTGTGAGTTTCTATTTTTGTATTTTGGATTATTTAGTAAATTTTCGTAGAAATAACTCTAGTAACAAAATGGTTATTTATCCAATTACTCTCATGATCCAAGCCGGACAAACATAGAAACTTTGCAAAAAATACACAAAAATTTAATATATAGCTTTCCTGGCTTATTGGTGGAGGTGCTAAACAGACAGCAGGCAACAAGCAATAGATTTTTTCACAGATCATTTAGGATGGATATATAGGAGTGTTTATCTACATTTTGGATATTTGTTAAAGTGAGTATCAGGGGTTTGACATATTTGCTAATTAAGAAAAGAATGAAGAATATGCCAATATATCTTCAAAAAAAAGATAGTTTTTTGTGGGTGCTAAAACCAGTAATGATCATAGGTTGTATCTAGCCAGAGCTAAAAATAATGGACAAATACTGATTTACCTTCCAGATGAGGAATGATCAAAAAGAGAGTCTTTTGCTAGAGAAGAAGGATGTATTTGTCCTGAAGGGAAAACTACCCAGTCTGAAACAGGCTGTTGTGATTAAATTATGTACCAAACAAAGCAACCATCCCTAAAGGAAACTATGAATCTTGCTGAATTGGGAACAATGGAAATACTAGAGAATATTACTGATCATGAAGAACCATCAATTGAGAGTTTAGATCAAGTAGTATATGAAGATACTGCAATTGTCGAAAACTTGGAATTAGAAGAACGCAATGGCGATGACATGGCCGCAGCCCGTCCTTCGGGATATAATAAAACCGAAAATGATGATGCTGTAGGCGCATTTTTTAAGGAAATGGCACGTTATCCACTACTCAAACCTGATGAAGAAGTGGAATTAGCCAGACGAGTGAGATTTTTGGAAGAAGTCAAAGAATTGCAAGCAGCATTGGAATTGCAACTAGGAGCGCACCCTAGTAAAGTTCAGGTGGCTTTGCAGTTGGAGATTACAGAAAAACAACTGGAAAGCCGCTTATATCAAGGTAGAGTCGCCAAGCGAAAAATGATTCGCTCCAATCTCCGGTTAGTTGTATCTATTGCTAAACGATATTTAAATCGTGGTGTCCCTTTTCTCGATTTGATTCAGGAAGGAGCAATGGGTTTGAACCGCGCTTCTGAAAAATTTGATCCCGATAAAGGATATAAGTTTTCTACTTATGCTTATTGGTGGATTAGACAAGCAATTACCAGAGCGATCGCTAATGATGCCCGAACTATTCGCTTACCAATCCATATTGTTGAGAAACTTAATAAACTAAAAAAAGCCCAACGGGAACTCAAACAAAAACTCTCTCGTAACCCAACAGAAGCCGAAATGGCTGAATCTTTGGAAATTACGGTTCACCAACTGCGTCAACTTCAACAACTCCGACGACAAGCACTTTCCCTTAACCACCGTGTCGGTAAAGAAGAAGACACAGAATTAATGGACTTGCTAGAAGATGAAGACAACCAGTCTCCCGAAGCAAAAATGAACGAAAACATGATGCGTCAGGAAATTTGGGAAGTTCTAGGAGACGTACTCACCCCACGAGAAAAAGATGTCATTTCCCTCCGCTATGGACTTACCAGCAGCGAACCCTGCACCCTAGAAGAGGTAGGTAATATGTTTAACCTTTCCCGTGAACGAGTTCGCCAAATCCAAAGTAAAGCCATGCGAAAGTTACGTCGCCCCCACATAGCCAAACGCCTAAAAGGCTGGTTGGTATAAGTTATTAGTCAGTTGTCATTAGTCAGTTGTTAGTTGTTAGTTGTGGCGTTGCTGAATTGAGGTATGAAATTCCCAAATTGAATCTTTAAAACTCAAACCTCAGTGCGTCTTTGCGCCTTTGCGTGAGACTAAAATTCATACCCTTAATCAGCAACACTTTAGTTGTCAGTTGTTAAAAAATTAGACCTCTTAAGTATAAACTGTGAACTAATGACTAATGACCAATGACCAATGACCAATGACTAATTTAATCATCCGTTTTGCCCAACCCAGTGATTCTCATACCCTATTTGCATTAATTCAAGGACTTGCAAAATATGAAAAACTATCCGATGCTGTGATTGGTAATGCTGAAGCCCTCAAATATCATTTATTCGGTTCACCAAAATATATAGACGCAATCTTAGCTGAATCCCAAGGTCAAGCTGTAGGTTTTGCCATATTTTTTCATAATTATTCAACATTTCTCACCAAGCCAGGACTTTACCTCGAAGATATCTTTGTTTTGCCAGAATATCGCCGCCAAGGTATTGGTAAAGCACTTTTGGCAAAGGTAGCCCAAATAGCTTTAGAAAGGGATTGTGGGCGCTTAGAGTGGAGCGTTTTAGATTGGAATGTGTCAGCCCAAGCATTTTACCAGGACATGGGCGCAAATATTTTAGATGATTGGCGGATTTGTCGGGTAACTGAAAAGGATATTGCCCGACTAGCAAATCAAAAATGAAGTTTAAAATGTCAATACTATTGCCAATTTTCCCAAATATGTCTGAAACCCAACAAAATCCTTGATAATGTTGGGTTATGAGTCGCTCAACCCAACCTACATTTCCTTAACCGACAAGTATTGGACGGGGTAGCGTCCCCGTGCCTACTTTCTTCTGCCTTCCTTCTCTCCGACTCCTCCTATATACGTTTATGCAGTAATATCTGACGTGAGCGATTAAGGAAAAGTGCACCCCAGGGAGATTCAATCTTATGTACGCGATATGCCAACTTAAAATAAAGCTGACGGGCATGATGATTATGTTCCAAAACGTGGAGATATAAGTCTTGAAATCCCCATTCCTGGGAAATTTGCTCACAGCGAATCAATAAACTAGAGCCTACACCCAGTCTACGGCAACCTGGATCAACAGCTAAATTAGATATATAAGGGAAACCCGGATTTACACCAATCCAAGGATCATTACCCCTAATACTCATTTCTATAGTTCCCATAATTTTCTGATCTTCAGTAGCAGTATCAACAGCAACTAAACAAATATGATTGGGTGTGGGAGACTTGAGCCGATGCCTTAGATCCTCATAAATACCTATACGAAACAAAGGGAAAGTCCAACCCCACAAACCTTCTTGGGAGTGAAAGCTTTCAGCCACAATTTGGGCAATACTTATTAAATCATCAGGTGTGGCTACGCGAATTTGGAGTTGTCCAATAGTTAGAGTAGCAGTTTCTGGGTTTACTCGGGGTTGGGTAGGGTTAAAAAACCAGGATTTCAAAGCTAGTTAGGGATTAATTTGATTGATTGCACGAATAAGGTTGAAAGCTTTTTGGTGGCTGTTAATCCAGTTTTTTCAGTTCACCTACTTAGTTAGAATAGCTTATCATTAACGTTGAGGATTTTAGATTGGCGAAAGCGTTGCGTACGCAGCGCAGCGAGTATTTTTGATTAATTCCGGCCTCAAGGGGCGGGGCTTGTACCGAAAATTCCCAATCCAAAATCTTGACTTTCATGGTGACATCAGAACCCATAAAATAATTTATAGCAGGAGTCAGGAGTTACAGCAAATTGTCATCAAACCCGGAACAAGAACCCCAACCCCAACCCCCTCCCTGCAAACAATGAGGGGCTAAGATGTACCTTATATGATTGGAAATCGCTGTAAGAGTCTCTTAGCATAACGCTTTTACTGTAGATTCTGTATCTTATTCAAGTGCATACCGCTATATTTGGTATCAGGGTGTGGAAAAGAAGAATACAGTCGTACCGTAGGGACTGCGCCCAAAACGTCTAGAACTTTACAAAAATAAAATTCTGATAGCAAAAGTTATCCTTCCCCAATTCCTTCTTTAAGAATATTCAAGTTTTGAATTAACATGATACCAACGTTAACAAATAATCCTTTAAATGACAGTTCAATTACATCTCAACCATTCAGACTACATCATCATAGTGATCCATCTTGGTTATGGACTGTTGTATGTATTGGTTCTGTCTCTCTTCATTTGTTAGTATTTTGGTTAATGCGTTCATCTAATGAATTTCAAGCTTGGTTTCCCCAATCTGACAAAGGTTCGATTCCCATTGATTTTATTGAAATTGCTTCCGAACCAAAATCAACAATTAAACCCCAATCAACAACTTCAAAAATTAACCCCCAATCTTCTTTTTCACCTTCACCAAAATCAGCACCTATTATACCCAGCAATCAAAATGATGGTGAGATAACTTCTAAAATTAATTTACCAGAACAAGATAAAACTCAAAAGCCTGAAGTTGAAAAAACTGAAATTAGAAAACCCGAAGTTGAAAAAAAAGAAGTTAGAAAATCTGAAGTTGAAAAACCTGAAGTTAGAAACTCTGAAGTTAAAAAACCCGAACCTGAAAAAACTGAACCTGAAAAAACTGAACCTGAAAAACCACGAGTTAGACAACAATTCTATCCCACAAACCCAATACCAGAAGCAAGACCAGAAGCAACATCAAGAATTCCAGACAGTGAACTTCCCTGGAATCGTCGTCCAGAATTGAAACTAGGTGAAGGAACTCTCCTTCCCCAAGACATTCCCAATGATTCCCCAACCCCCACAGCAGAACCTTCCGCAAATCCCAACCCAGGATCGTCCCCAACCACCAATAGAGGGGGTGCTATAGCTACCGTCAGTCCTATACTCAAACAAGAGGTTAGTGAATTAATACAACAAAAACAACTCATAACCGATGCTTTACCAGACGTACTGCCTGAATACAAAGGAACTACAGAAAAAGAATTAGAGGCTAGTATACTTCCCAGCGACGAGGATCTCAAACCAGCAAATATACTGGCTAGTTTAGTAATTGATAAAAATGGACAATTCCAACAAGCTATAATCATCACGATTGAACCAGCCGCACTCCGTAGCCAAGCAAATATTTATGAACAAGCACTTAATCAGATATTTGCACAAGACAGTTTTCTTGCTGCTTATAATCAAGACGGAACAAAACCCGATTTAAGCAATTTATATATTCGTCTCAAAATTAAACCCATAAATTCTCCATAACTACTTGCAATTTTATAAAAGCTATGTTATCTTAATTAAATCACAAGCACGCGGGTGTAGTTTAGTGGTAAAACTCCAGCCTTCCAAGCTGATCATGCGGGTTCGATTCCCGCCACCCGCTTTTTAAGAAGAAAAACAGGTCTGCCGCTTTCTTTATAAGGGAAATGCCGAAAACCCTTGAAGATGTAGCTTCCTAAGTCAGCTACATCTGTGCTTGAGACAAGGGATGAAGGCTAGAGGCAGGATTTATCCTGCATTGATTTTAATCCATATTCGTGATACAACTATATTGTCACTAAAGACGTAAAAAGCTACCGAGGGACTCTCGGAAAGTTACGCTTGTCAGATATGATTTCGCCCGCCAGGTCCAAGGAAATCAGGGCAAGAACCCAAATATTTAAGGCAGTGCCTGAAACTGGGATAACTGAGGGATATAGACTGAAACTCTC